>NZ_AP019827.1:0-306135 GCF_008327825.1 Leptotrichia shahii
AATTAGTTATTTCTATATAAAATTTATCTTACTTAAATAAGTCATTTGAAGAATAAAAAAGTTTATTTTCTAATTTGTAACTTTTATTTTAATTATTAAAATGTTTTTTTGAATAGTATTTTCAATTTTCCACATTCCTATAATAACTAATATAATATATATTACTATATATATTATTATTATGCACTGTGGAAATGTGGAAACACCGATGAATAAAGGGATTGCCAGAGAATAACCTGTGGAAAACTTTTGCTGATTTTGTGGAAAACTTTTTTCCACAAAGTTGTCCACACGCTTATCAACATAAGATGTGGAAAACTAAATTAGTTGTGGAAAACCTGTGGAAAGTCTCTAAAAATCGGGATGTAAAATTTTGTGGGAAAGTATAAAAATAAATGATACAGCTATTATAAATATTGGGTTAATGGATATTTTTAATATGTGGAAAAGTGTGTGGAAAACTTTTTTTCAAAATCTTGATTATTTATTTTATATATGTTATAGTTAAATCAAATTAGAGACTACACGATGGTGATTCACTATAAATTATAATATTAAAGAAGGGAAATAGCAGATGGATGTCGTGAAATTGTGGGAAAAAGTAAAAAAAATTATGAAAAGGAAGATTAATGAAGGAGAGTTTGAACTTTTTTTTGAGAATGTAAAGGCAGTAAAAATAGAAGATAATGTATTTACACTTACTTGTAATTCCAAGTTAATAAAGGAAAGTGTGGAAAAGTATAAAAGCCAGATGGAAGAAATTGTGGAAATTGTGACAGATGAGGAAATTAAAATGAACTTTGAAGTAAAAAAACAGGATGTAATGCTGTATAAATCTGAAACACACAGATTTCCGAAACAAGCAAGGGAAAAAGCTCCAATTCATACAGGATTAAATCCTAAACATAGGCTTGATAATTTTGTAGTTGGGGAAAACAGCAGGCTAGCATATAACGCATGTCTTGCAGTTGTGAAAAATCCGACTGTTTATAATCCACTTTTCATCTTTGGAAGCTCAGGGCTTGGAAAAACTCATCTTATGCAGGCTGTGGGAAATACAATTTTAGAAAAAGATCCAACAAAACGAGTTTATTACTCCACTTCAGAAGAATTTGCAAATGAGTTTTTCAAAGTTTTAAATAGTGGACGGATTCAGCATTTTCGTGACACCTTTCGTGCTTTAGACGTGCTTCTTTTGGATGACATACAGTTTTTTGAAAAGGTGTTTGGACGTGGAGAAGGAACTGTGGAAGAGGAGTTTTTCCACACCTTTAACAAGTTGCAGGAACTAGGAAAGCAAATAATAATGATAAGCGACAAGTCGCCAAAGGAAATAAAAAATTTGTCAAAACGTCTAGAATCAAGATTTTTGTCAGGCTTAACTGTGGAAATACAAAGTCCAGGCTATGAAACTCGCATGATGATTTTAAAAAATATGGCAGAAGCACAAGGAATCGAGATAGATGACAGTATACTAGAATATATTTCAGATTCCTTAAATACAAATGTAAGGGAATTGGAAGGAACGCTTACAAACCTTAACGCAAGGGCAAAACTGTTAAATGAACAAATAACATTGGAATTAGTGCAGGAAATGCTTATGCACAATGTAAAGCGGGAACAATCTAAAATGACAGCTCAAAAAGTAATAGAAATGATTTCTGCACATTATAGCGTCAGTGTGGCCGATATGAAATCTAAAAAACGTCAAAAAAAGATAGTTGAAACAAGACAAACCGCAATGTATCTTTTAAAAAACAATGATGATCTTGATTTAAGCCTGACTGCAATCGGTGGACTTTTTGGTGGAAAAGATCATAGTACAGTTATAAGCAGTATTAGAAAAATTGATAAGAAAATAAAGGAAGATATTGTATTTAAGAAGGAAATTGACACGTTAAATAAGAAAATATTCAAGGTATAAAAGATTGTGGAAAGTATGTGGAAAACTTTGTTGGAAACTCACACCAAAAGATCTAGAGTTTTCCACAGTGGAAAAGTTTTTCAACAATCTAAATTTTTATAAATATTTATTATAAAAACAATTATATTTTTATTAATAAAAAAAATAATTTTTAATGTTGTGGAAAAGTAAAAAATAATTATCCACAGTATGTTGAAAAGTTTTCCACAAAAATTGTGGAAAAAGATTGGTAAAATTTCCGATTAAAACTAGTATTGTGGAAAAGTTAAATCTTATTGTGTAAAACTGTAATTTAGTTATCCACATTATTAAAAAAGATTTTCCACATTTGTTGATAAAATAATATTAGTTAATTTTTAGTTAAATATAAATTGTTAAAAAATTATATAAATAAAAAATATGAAAAGTTTTCCACATAGACAAAAATTATATCCACAATGCAATGTGGAAAAATAATTGATTAGAGAAGATAGTAAAGATGAGGATAAAATGCAATTGTGGAAAAGATGTGGAAAAAATTGTGGAAAAAGTTTTCCACAAAAAAAATGAGTTTTCCACAGAAAAATTAACCATTAATTTTATTAATGATTAAAAAAAAATAGAAGGAGAAAAGAAAATGAAAAATATAGATAGTGAAATTGAAGAAATTACGATAAATACAGAGTTTATAAAATTGGATCAGCTTTTGAAGTGGGCAAACTTTACAGGTTCTGGAGTGGAAGCGAAAATGTTTATTTTGAATGGAGAAGTGAAAGTAAATGATGCTGTGGAAACTAGACGTGGGAAAAAAATTTATGATGGGGATGTTGTGGAGTTTGCTGGGGAAAAGATAGTTATAAGAATAAAATAGAAATAATTTTTTGAGATTTAGTATAGTTTGAAGGGGAAAAAATAGCAATGTATTTGGATCAGATTAGTTTTAATAACTTTCGGTGCCTTGTGGATGGAAAGTTGAAGTTTGACAGGTATTTTAATTTAATATATGGGAGAAATGGACAGGGAAAGACATCACTTATTGAGGCTGTCTATTTTTTAGCTACGGGGAAAAGTTTTAGGACTAAGAAGGTTAAGGAGATTCGCAAGTATAATTTGAACAGGTTAATTGTGTTTGGGAAATACCAGCATAGGGATTTATCAGAAAATGTTATTGCTATTGATGTGAATGAGGATAGGAGGGATTTTTATATTGACAGGGAAAAAAATAAATATATAAATTATGTGGGACTTTTGAATATTATTTCATTTATTCCTGAAGATATTGAGCTAATTATTGGGAATCCTGGAGTTAGGAGAAGTTTTTTTAATTATGAAATTTCGCAGGCAAAAAGGGAATATTTGCAGTCGATTGTAAATTTTGAGAAAATATTGAAGGTGAGAAATAAACTTATAAAGGAAAAAAAGACTGGAGAGGAAATTTATAGGATTTATAATGAGAAATTTATCGAGGAAGGGCTGAATATTGTTTTAAATCGTCAGGAATTTATAAAAAAATTGTCAATTTTGCTGAATTTAAATTATAGAAAATTATTTGATGAAAATTCAGAGCTTAGATTAAAATATGACTGTTTTCTTGGGGATGTGGAAAAAAAGAGCAGGGAAGAGTTAAAGGAAAATTTTGAGTTAATGTGTAAAAGAAAAAGTGAAAGGGAAAAATTTTTGGGGTATAGTTTGCTTGGACCACAAAAGGATGATTTTATCTTTGAATTAAATGGGAAAAATGCAAAGGCATATTCTTCTCAAGGAGAAAAAAAATCTATAATTTTTTCGCTGAAAATCTCAGAAATTGATATTTTAATAAAAGAAAAAAATGAGTATCCGATCTTTATTATGGATGACATTGCTTCGTATTTTGATGAAGTGAGAAAAAAGAGCATTTTAAATTATTTTTTGAATAAAAAAATTCAATGCTTTATAACTTCAACAGAGGATTTGGGGATAGAAGGGAAAAAATTCATTGTGGAAAAGGGAAAAGTTATAGAAAAAATAAATAAAAGGATTGAAAATGGAAGGAATTAGAGAATTAAAAAGTTTAGCATTAGAGGCGATTGAGAAAAAAAGTTCGCTTTGGAAAAATGAGAAATATATTTTTTTTAAAATTAAAAGAAATTGGAAGCAGATCGTGAATGGTCCGATTGGTGAAAAAACTTATGCGAAGGGGCTGTTTAATAAAAATTTGGTTGTGGTTATTAATGATAATGTTATTTATCATACAGCAATAATGTGTACAGAGGTTATAAAGGAGAAAATAAATACTTTCTTGAATGGAGAATTTGTGGAAAGTATCGAGTTTGTAAAAATAAATTATAAAGTAAAACGTGATTTGCTGGATGAACTTATTGAAAATGAGGAAAATAGGGGGACAATTCGGATTGGAGAAATTCTGAGAGGAAATGCTGGAGAAAAAAGGAAAAATGTTGAATTGGAAAATAAAATTACAGAAAAGATAAGGGATATTGTGCTTTCTTCAAAGGAAATTAAGGAAATTCATGAGAATATTGATAAAATTGATAAAAAATACGAGGACATTGCTAGAAGTTTGGAAAAAATTGCAATAAAATTGAAAAAAAGAGAAAAATATTTGAAAAGTATTGGATATGTTGAATGTGAGAAATGTAAAATTCTATTTTTACAGGAAAGCAATGAAAAAATGTGTTTTGAATGCAGAATGAATGAGAAAAATCAGAAATTTCAGAAAATGTCAAATTTGATAAAAGATAATCCATACATGTCTGAAAAACAAGCAGTCAGAATAACAGATACAGATAAATCCACATATTATAAGGCACGGGATATCTTGGCACAGCAGACTTATAACGATATGCTTTATTATTGTGTCGAAAAAAATAAGGAAATTTCTATAAATGGAGATTATGAGTTTGAAATTAGGAGTGAATCACGGGAAGATGTGGAAAAATGGATAAAAAATTATGTGGATTATAAAATTGGGAGTGATAATGAGGAAGTTTTTAGGATTGAAAGGAAGGCGATTTTGAGAAGGTTGAAAAGGGATGTTAGGTTTAGGCTTGAAAATAGTAGGAAATATTGATCTTATTTTATCATTTTATTGAAAAATTACAATTATTTCAAAAAATATGTTAAAATAATATATCTTGTATTATTTTTTATTTAATAGCATTTGCTACTGGCTATTTGATTTAAAAGGAGTGAAAGAGGGTAAAAATAAATAATGAAAAAAATATTTTTGATAGTTGGAATAATGTTGGGAATTAATGGATTTTCAAGCGAAAATATTGATAACAATGCAAAAATGAAGCAGTCTGTAATAGTTACAGCATATACTTATCCAGATGGAAAAAATTCCTTTTGGGATGATATTTTGGCACTTGGGAAAGATAAAATTCCCTATGTGCTGATAAATCCAGATAACGGAGCAGGGAAAAAAGTTGAAATGCATTATCTGGCTCAAATTATGAAAAATAAGGAAGCTGAGATAAAAAACATTGCTTATATTTCTACAAATTATCAGAAAAGAAATATTGAGAAAGTAAAAGATGAAGTTGACAGGTATTTTGAGTTTTACGGCAAAGATAATATAAATGGATTCTTTTTTGATGAAATTGCTTTAGATACTTTGCAGCAGGTAAATTATATGAGGGAAATTTTTGATTATGTAAAAGGGAAGTCTAAAAGTAATCTTGTAATTGCTAATCCAGGAGCACCGATTACTGATGCAATTTCGCCTTATGCGGATATTTTTGTGACAAGTGAGGTAAGTGCAAATGTGTATATTAATAAGTTTGAGAAGCCCAAATCTGATTTTGAAAAAAATAAGGTGAATGCAAAACATATCTGGCATATTGTGCACAGCGCTAATCCTAAGGAATATGCAAAGATTATAAGATTATCAAGAGAGAGAAATGCAGGGTGGCTGATGATAACAGATGATGTTATTCCAAATCCTTATGACAGGAAGCCATCTAAATTTGTAGAAATGGTAAATATGATTAATAATTGATTTTATTATTATCATTAGATTTGCTAGAAAGTAACCAAAAATAAAAAAATTAAATTTGAAAAATACTGTATTAATAGACTTTTATAAATTACAAAAGAATTTAAATATAAATGGAGAAAAAATGTATATTAAAGAATTATTGAAGGAAGCGGATAAGTCGATGGAAAATTACAAGTATGATGATGCGCTTGTGTATTTGAAGTCAGTGCTTGAAATTGATGAGAGCAACTATTCGGCGCTTATGACACTTTCCAAAATTTATACAGATTTTGGGATGTTTGAGGAAGCGAAGGAGTATGCTGAAAAATTGTATAAAAAGTATCCTGAGAGTAAGGATACACTTTTTACGTTGGGATTTATTTATCAGTCGCTTGGGAGACTGAAAAAGGCGATTTCGCTTTATAAAAAATTTTTAGAAATAGAAAAAAATTATTTTGTGTATCTTAACATGGGAATGTCCTACGCTTTATTGAAGTATTATAGAAAGGCAATTGAAAATATTAATATGGCGATAGAAATGGAGCCTGAAAGCTCAGAAGCGTATGTTGAAAAGGGGGATTGCCTTACAATGATGGGAAAATATGATGATGCGATTTCTGAATATGAAAAATTGCTGAATTCTAAATTTAATGAGGTGGAGGAATTTTCGCTTTATGCACGAATGGGCGATACGATGGCTTATACGAATGATATAAAGGAAGTTATAAAATATTATAATATTGCTATAAATTGTGAAAATGTGGAAGATTACATATTTGAAGATTATTTTGAGATATTATTTAGAGCAGAACAATATGAGGAAATAAGACTTTTGCTTTTAAATTATGAAAATGCAACGAATGAAAATAAGGAGCTTTCACGAATAAAAATGCTGAATTTGCAAGGAAGATTTTTTGTGAAAGTTGCAGATTATGAAAACGCACAGAAAGTTTGTGATAAAATGATAATTTTAGAGCCTGAAAATTTTCGCCATTATGTGAATTTAGCTTATGTTCTAGAATTACAGCATAAATACGATGAGGCACTTGAATATGTAGATAAAATGGGAAAAATTATGGAAGATAAGGAATTTACAAAGGAACTGAAAAAAAGAATAAAGAAAAATAAGAAAAAATTTGAAAAGGAAAATAAGGAAAGATCTGAAAAATAAAAAATTTGGAAGTTATGGAGATTTTAATATGGAAGAAAAAAAATTTGAAGTTAATGGTAAATATGATGAAGAAATATTAATTAACATATTAAAAAATTTTGATAAAGCTGGGGAATATGTTGTAGAACCTGGGAGAAATGAGATAAAAAGATTTGAGATAAATTTTGAAAACAATTTGGAAAAAGTAAGTAAGAAAAGAAAAAAACATAACAAAATTGATGATTTTAAAAAGAAAAAAATGATAAATATAAAAAAATTTAAGCAAAAGGATTTTATTACAAATTTTTTTTACAAATTTAAAGGTTCAAAGGCAAAACGTTCTTATGAATATGCAAAAAAATTATTGAAATATAAAATAAAGACACCAGAGCCGATTGCTTATTTTGATGAATTTGTGAATGAGGATAATAAAAAAAACAGTTATTATATAAGCGAAGAATTAAAATATGATTTTACCTGCAGGGAAGTTTTCTGGCCTGAAGATATTGAGGAGGAAAAGGCTAAGCAAGGTGAAAATTATAAAATAAATGAAGAAATGGAAAGAATGCTTTCCAAAGTGGAAAAAAATCGTGAAAAAATAATAAAGCAGTTTGCAAAATTTTCGTTTAATTTGCATGAAAATGGAGTGGAATTTGAGGATTATTCTCCTGGAAATGTACTAATTAAAGATAAAAGCGGGAATTATGACTTTTATCTTGTGGATTTAAATAGAATGAAATTTAACGTGAAACTTAATTTAAATAGAAGAATGAAAAATGTGTCAAGAATGATGGAGAATGAAAAAATAGCTAGAATTTTTGCTAATGAATATGCGAAGTGTTATAAACAGCGGGAAGAGATAGTTTTTAGATATTTGAGATATTATATTAGAAAACATAAGAGATATGTATATTTTAAGGATATTACTCGTCCAGTAAGGAATGTTTTTAAAAGAAAAAAATAATATAGTCTTATTTGATAATTTTAAAAACTAAAAGATTTTATATTTAAAGTTTATACAAAGTATTTTTATAAATGATTTTTTATTTCATTTTTATGTTTTTTCTATTTTTATAAAGCAAAGGGAAAAAATTACTAATAAAATTAATAAATAAAAATTTAAGATTATAAAAAAGCCTTTTAGAATTAGAATTTGAATAAGTTTAGCAAAAAAATAATAAGTTGAAAGGAAAATTTAAAAAATGAAAAATTATGACATAATTGTTGTTGGAGCGGGACATGCTGGGGTGGAAGCAGCTCTTGCTGCGGCAAGACATGGATTGAAAACAGCGTTATTTACAATATATCTTGACAATATTGCGATGATGTCGTGCAATCCGTCGGTTGGAGGGCCGGGAAAAAGCCATCTGGTGTCAGAACTTGGAATGCTTGGCGGAGAAATGGCAAGGCATATTGACAATTACAATTTGCAGTTAAAGAATTTGAATCATACGAAGGGTCTGGCTTCACGAATTACAAGGGCTCAAGCCGATAAATACTGGTATAGGGTTAAAATGAGGGAAATTATCGAAAAGCAGGAAAATCTGGATTTGGTACAGGGAATAGTTGTGGATTTGATTGTGGAAAATAAAAAGGTTATGGGAGTTGAAGACAATCTTGGGATAAAATATGGTGCAAAGGCTGTTGTTTTGTGTACAGGGACGTTCTTGGGCGGAGAATATGTGATGGGAGATGTAAAATATTCTTCAGGGCGGCAAGGAGAGCCTGCAAGTGTGGATTTACCTAATAAACTTGTGGAATATGGCTTTGAGCTGGATAGATACCAGACTGCCACTCCTCCGAGAATTGCCAAATCTTCAATTGATTTTTCAAAAACAGAGGAATTAAAGGGAGAGGACAAGCCACGATATTTTTCTTACGAAACAAAAAAAGAATATAATTCTACTTTACCAACTTGGCTTACATTCACCACACCTGAAACAATAAGAGTGGGACAGGAAATGCTTAAATATTCGCCCATTGTTACTGGAATTGTAAGTACGAAGGGTCCACGACATTGTCCTTCACTTGATAGGAAGATTATGAACTTTCCAGAAAAAACAAATCATCAGATATTTCTGGAGCAGGAATCTATAGAATCTGACGAAATCTACATAAATGGATTTACGACAGCAATGCCTCCATTTGCACAGGAAGCAATGTTAAAGACGATTAGTGGGCTAGAAAATGCCAAAATTGTACGTTACGGGTATGCTGTGGAATATAACTTTGTACCTGCGTATCAGTTAAAATTAACTCTTGAAACAAAAGTTCTGGATGGACTTTACACAGCGGGAACGATTAATGGAACGAGCGGATATGAAGAGGCTGCCTGTCAAGGATTTATGGCAGGAGTGAATGCTGCGAGAAAAATTTTAGGGAAAAAGGAAATTGTGATTGACAGAAGTGAAGGATATATAGGGGTTTTGATTGATGATATAATAAATAAAAAAACGGCAGAGCCTTATCGTGTACTGCCTTCAAGAGCTGAATACAGACTGACTTTGCGTCAAGATAACATTTTTATAAGACTTTTGGAAAAAGCGAAGGAAATTGGGTTATTAAATGCTGAAAAATTAGCCGAACTTAAAAATACGTGTCAGGAAATTGAAAATGAAGTTGAAAGATTGAAAGGAATTACGGTTTATCCGACTAAGGAAAATAATGAAAAATTACTTGAAATTGTAGAAAAACAAAATCAATCTGAAAGTGCGGAAATTGAAAAAAATAGTAAAAATAGCATGAACAGCCCTGTTTCAGCCTTTGAATTTCTTGCAAGAAAAGAAATTAACTATGATAATTTAAGTGAATTTGTGGAAACTGTGGAATTATCAAATTTAGCGAAGGAACAAGTGGAAATAAATGCAAAATATAACGTATTTATTGAAAGAGAAAAGGCACAGATTGAGAAGTTTAAAAAGCTGGAAAAAATGGTAATTCCAAAGGACTTTGACTATGAAAGCGTCAAAGGGCTTAGCAATATTGCTATTTCTGGGCTTGTGTATGGACAGCCTGAAACGATTGGACAGGCTAGTAGAATTAGTGGAGTTACTTATAATGATATTTCGCTTTTAATTGCAATTTTGAAGAATTAAAAATATTATATTAATTGAAATTCATAAATTTTTATGAATGATAAATAAAATAAGAATAGATGACTGTAAAAGTAAAATTTTTAAAAAATTATCAATAATGTATTCACAGTAAGAGGTTAAGACCTCTTGTCAGAAAGTGGAGAAAGTAAGAAATTAAACATAAAGAAATACAGTGTTTATTGGAGTTTTTAGAATTTTACAAATGATTAAAAAAGGAGAAGTAATTTAATGAAATTAATAGTAGGACTTGGAAATCCTGGAGAACAGTATAAATTAACAAGGCATAATATTGGGTTTATATTTATTGATGAATATTTGAAGGAAAATAATATAAGCGATATGAGGGAAAAATTTAAATCGCTATTTGTTCAGACAAATTATAATGGGGATAAGGTTTTTTATCAAAAGCCGACTACATTTATGAATTTGAGTGGAGAAGCGATTGGAGAGGCTGTCAGATTTTTTAAGATTGATCCAAAAACTGAACTTTTTGTAATTTATGATGATATGGATATGCAGTTTGGAAAATTGAAAATTAAGCAAAATGGAAGTGCTGGTGGGCATAATGGGATAAAATCCATTATTTCACATGTTGGAAATGAATTTGTACGGATAAAGTTTGGAATTGGAAAGCCGAAGACGAAAGAAGAGACATTGGGATTTGTACTTGGGAAATTTTCACCTGAAGAAAAGGAAGTTTTAAAAGATTCGAGAGAAAAAATTTTTAATTTGATTGATGATATAAAAGATGATATGACAACTCAAAAATTAATGAATAAATATAACACTAAATAAATTGTTTAATATAATAATGGCTCTGTTGCAGGTCTTTTTATCAAGAAGTGAAGGTGAAGGACTGATAAAAAAATAATTATCTTCATTTGTAGATAATTAATATAAAATAATAAAAAAAGTGGGAAAAAAATTCTATAGGAATTTTGGATAAAATAAAATCAAGTTAAAAATAATTCAGTAGAAAAAAGAAAAAATAATGGAGTAATTTTATGAGAAAAAAAGCTGTTCCTGTGGGGATTGAAGATTTTGAAAGAATAATAAATGAAGACTACTATTACGTAGATAAAACGATGCTAATAGAGAAATTATTGATAAACAGAACTCCTGTGACGCTTTTTACAAGACCACGTAGATTCGGAAAAACACTGAATATGTCGATGTTGAAATATTTTTTTGATGTGAAAGATAAAGAAGAGAATAAAAAGCTTTTTGAAAATTTGAAAATATATGATAGTGAATATATGAGCGAACAGGGAAAATATCCTGTAATTTTCATTTCATTGAAGGATTTAAAAGAAGATACTTGGGAGGAATGTCTTGAAAGCATTAAGGATATCATGTATAAAATTTTTAATGAATATAACTTTTTAAGGGAAAAATTAAATATTGTTGAAAAAAGACAATTTGATAAAATTTGGGAAATAACAGGAAATGAGAGAAATTTTAAAACTTCGCTTTTAGATTTATCAAATTATTTAAATAAATATTATGGAGAAAAAGTCATAATTTTGATAGATGAATATGATGCTCCAATAATAAATGCTTTTGATAAAGGATATTACAATGAAGCAATCAATTTTTTTCAAACATTTTACAGTTCAGCACTAAAGACAAACAATTCCTTGAAATATGGTATTTTGACAGGAATAACAAGGATTATAAAGGAAGGGATATTTTCTGGCTTAAATAATCTTTATGTGAATACAATTTTAAGTAAGGATTATTTAGAATATTTTGGGCTCTTTGAGAGCGAAGTGATTGAAATGCTTGAGTATTTTGATATGAAATATAAGATTGAAGAGGTTAGAGAATGGTATGATGGATATATTTTTGGAGAAAGTGAAGTATACAATCCTTGGTCTATTGTAAATTATGTGAGAGAAAAAGAAATTAAAGCATACTGGGCAAATGTTTCAGGGAATACACTTTTGGAGAATATGCTTGATAATGCTGGAGAAAGTGTCTACGATGACTTAAAACGATTTACTGACGGAGAAAGCATTGAAAAATATATTTCAGATGGAACTACGATAAAAAGTCTTTTAAATAATGATGATGAAATATGGCAATTACTCTTATACAGCGGGTATTTGACAAAGGATGAAAAGCAGAAGGAAATAGATGTAACTTCAGAATATACAGATGTTTATAACTTGAGAATTCCAAATAAGGAAATACGAAAATATTTTGGGAATATGTTCTTAAATAGATTTTTTGGAACAGAAGTGAAAACGAATACTTTGATAAAAGCTCTTGAAAATGGAGACATTAAGAAATTTGAGAAAACATTGGGAGAAATAATGATAAATATGCTGAGTCATTTTGATTTAGATAAGGAAATGGAGAAGATTTATCAAGTATTTATGATAGGGCTTGTAGGATTTTTGATGGGGAAATATGAGATTATTTCAAATGATGAGAGTGGATATGGAAGATATGACCTTGCGATGATTCCGATAAAAAGTAATGAGAAGGCTTACCTTATGGAATTTAAAATATCGAAGACGAAAAAGGGGATGGAAGAGAAAGCACAGAAGGCGTTAAAACAGATTGATGAGAAAAAATATGATACGAAGCTGAAGGCAAGAGGGATAAAGAATATTTTGAAGATTCAGATAGTTCAATAAGAATTAAGAATGTCTAGATAAAATAATTGGAGAAAAATATGAAAGATATAAAAGAAGCGTATAACAAAAAAATGAGAAAAATGTTTACAGAAAATATGAAAAATATATTTACTGAAGATATGTTGAAAAAATATGATGAAAATATGTTAAATGTATTGAGAGAAGTTGGGGTAGATATATTAAATGTAAATTATGAAGAAGCGAATAAAAAAATAGTGAATATTAATAAACAAGAAATATATGAAATAATATGGAATATGGCTGATATTACAGAAAGTTTCACTTTTTATGGATTTTCACAGTATATGTATAAAAAAACAGAAAATGTAATTTGGTTGAATTTGTCAGCAAGTTTGCTATCATTTACATTTTGTTGTGTAGAAGGAGCTTATGCTGTTGGTATTTTTCATGCTAGAGAAGCAGTAGGAATTGAAAAAAATCTTGAAAATTTAGTGACTTTATTAAGTTTTTATGGTCTTCCAGAATATTTAATGGATGATGAAGAGGCAGAGAACATAGCAAAAGAAATTTTAGAGTTAGATAAGAATAATGAAAGAGCGATTTGTGTATTGAATGAAATTTTAAATTCTAAAAAAGAATAACTAGAGAAAGAAGTTTTATGTATATTGAGCTAATTATATCAAATTTTCCCATATAACTTCTACAATCCAAAATTATTTATACCAAAAATTGATTCTTTGAACTGTATGAATGTTATATGGGCTTTTTAGAGAATATTTTTCAGTTATATGATGATATTTTCTGAACTAGTTTTCAAAATTTTTGAAACTGCCAAAAGAAAAGTAGCCATTATTCATATTTCTGATTTTTATATTTAATAATAAATAACTAGTATCAGGATTATTTAGTTAATTCTTTTATTATTTCCAATGCCTTTTCATAATTTGGATGTTCCCCAATTTCTGGAACGTATTCTACATATTGAATAATTCCATTTTTATCAACAATAACGACTCCTCTAGCTAACAATCTTAATTCTTTTATTACAAATCCATATTTTGTTCCAAAGTCTAAATCTTTGTGATCTGAAGCTGTTAAGGCATTTTCAATTCCTTTATCTGCACAATATCTTTTAAGTGCAAACGGCAAGTCAACTGAAATTGTAAGCAGCTGTACATCGTCCCCAAAACTTGCGGCTTCTTGGTTAAATCTAGCCAGCTGTAATGCACATACTCCAGTGTCAACTGATGGGAATACTGCAATTACAACAACTTTTCCCTTATAGTCGCTTAATTTTACTTCCTTTAATTCAGGTGATAAAACTGTAAAATCAGGTGCTGCTTGTCCAGCTTTTACTTCATTTCCCACAAGAGTTACGGGATTTCCCTTGAATGTCACTTTATTTTTTATTTCTGCCATTTTTCGACTCCTTTATTTTAATTTTTTTGTATTTACAAGTATCTACTGTTTGTAATTATAACATATTTAAAATTATTTGTACAGAAAAATTATTTGATTTTCAAATAATAATTATCTTTTTTCTAAAATATGCGTCATTCCCTGTTCCACAATATGTTTTATATGCTCATCTTCCAGCGAATAATATACTACTTTTCCCTCTTTTCTATATTTTACAAATCTTCCTTGCTTCAATACTCTCAGCTGATGTGAAATAGCAGATTGAGTCATTTTTAAAAGATATGCGATATCGCAAACACACATTTCCTCTTGAAATAATGCACTTAAAATTTTCATTCTAGTTGTATCTCCCAATATTTTGAAAAAATCTGACAAATCGTATACAACTTCTTCTTCTGGCATTGTCTTTTCCACTTTTTCTACGATACTTTTATGTATAACTTTTACTTCACAATTTTCATTTTCTTCTTCTATTATTTTAGTCATTTTCTCTCCCACGTTTTAAAATATATGTTAATATTATATCACATATTGAAATAGTGTGGAAGTAAACTATTTACATAATTAGGTCTATTGAAAAAAAAAGATATTTGTGATATAAATTTATATATGAAATAAGAGTTATTAAATACACAAGGATAAAAAGAGCATGTGTTTTTAAGTAATTTTTTTCGATGTAGTCTAAAATAGATAATTTATAAAAAAAGGAGTAAGATTTAATGAAAAAGAATAAATGTAGATTACTAATTTTGGTTAGTGTTATTGTAATTTCGATGACTTCTTTTGGGATGTCTAGTAAAAATATGGAAAAATCACCTTCAAAACCAAAAATTGAGAATGTAGATGCAACTGTTAACACTAATGATAATACTAATACTGATGTAAAAAAGGCTGGGCTTAAAATTTCAAAGGAGGAATTAAATGTTGTAGCTGATAAGATTTTTAAAAATGAAGCTGGAGGTAAAAAAGAGGATATTGTTTATTGGAATACTGGTGAGGATTTTCCTTCACTTGGAATTGGACATTTTATATGGTATAGAGCGGGGCAAAGGGGAAAATTTGCTGAAAGTTTTCCGCAGCTTGTGGCTTATTATAGGGCTCATGATATAAAATTACCTAAAATTATTGAGGAAAATGAATATTCTCCTTGGGCAAATAGTGATGAGCTTTTTAGATTGAAAAGAATTATGGATAATGATATTACTGAATTGACTAATTTTTTGTATAATACGAAAGATATTCAAGTTGCATTCATTTTTGAAAGATTGGAAAATTCTTTGGAAAAGATGATGGCGATTTCAGATAATCCAGAAAATGTAAAAAAACAATTTTATCGTGTTGCCCAGTCACCAAACGGACTTTATCCTTTGATTGACTATGTTAATTTCAAGGGAGAAGGAACAACTAGAACCGAAACTTACAATGGAGAAGGATGGGGGCTTCTTCAAGTATTGGAAAATATGAAAGGGACAGGAAGTGGAAAAGCGGCTCTTGAAGAGTTTAGCAATTCTGCAAAAGCTGTTCTTGAAAGACGTGTAAAAAATGCTGGTCCTGACAGTAATGAGAAAAAATGGCTGCAAGGATGGTTAAATCGTTGTAATACTTATAAAAATTAAACTTAAAAAATTATATCAGGTAGTCTAAATTTTTGTTTAGGCTATTTTTTTGTTTTTTATGAAATTTCAGTAAATATATTATATTTAGAGAACTATTATTTGTTCATAAATAAAATTAATAGTAAAAAAATATTTTTATAGATAAAATTACTTGCAAATATAACTAAATATAAGATATAATATAGATATATAAAATTTTAGCGAAAGGAAGCGAGTATGAAAAATATTTTAAAATTTTTAGTTAAGAGAATTGCAATGGGTCTTGTAACGTTATGGCTAGTTATTACGATTACATTTTTTCTGATACACATGTTACCTGGTGACCCGTTTCAAAGTGAAAAAGCGATTCCGCCTAAAGTAAAGGAAAACTTGATGGCAAAATACCATCTAGACCGTCCACTTGGCGAACAATATGTTGAATATTTAAAAAATATAGCAAAGGGAGATTTAGGATCGTCTATGAAAGTCCGTGGGAGAACTGTTAATGATGTAATTAACCAGAGTTTTCTTACATCAGCTGATTTAGGAGCTAGATCTATTATATTTGCATTAGTTTTGGGTATTCCGCTTGGAATTATTGCGGCTCTTAAAAGAGGGAAATATCAGGACAGGCTGGCTATGATTGTGGCTATAATTGGAATATCGGTGCCAAGTTTTGTACTAGCGGGACTTATGCAGAAGTACTTTGTCGATATACATAATGGATTTTTAATTGACAATGGATTTTTGCCAGAATTTTTTAGAATTCGTTTGTCTGGATGGGATAGCCCAGAGAAGAAGATCCTTCCAGTTGTGGCACTTGGACTTTATACAGTGGCATTAATTGCACGTTTATTGAGGGATAAGATGATTGAAGTAATGGGACAGGATTATATAAGGTTGGCTGTTGCAAAGGGTGTGAAACCTAAAAATATTGTATTTAAGCACGCTTTAAGAAATGCGATTTTACCGATTATTACAATAATGGGACCAACAATTGCGGCAGTTTTGACAGGTTCATTTGTAATTGAAAAGATGTTTTCAATTCCAGGATTAGGAAAATATTTTGTAGACAGTATTAATGACAGGGATTATACAATGGTGCTTGGAGTTACGGTGTTTTATGCGATATTTCTTATCATAATGATGATACTTGTAGACATTGTGTATGTTTTAGTTGATCCTAAGATTAAACTTGGAAAAGGAGATGAAGTGTAGTGGCAAAAAACGTAGAAAAAGTTATAACTGGAAATGATTATATACCGACACCTGAAGATTTTAAAATCGTAGGTCCAGATACAGCTCAAAGTGAAGAAATCTACAAACCAAGTTTAACATTTTGGCAGGATGGATGGAGAAGATTCAAGAAAAATAAATTGGCTCTATCGTTTTTAGGAATAACAATTATTTTTTTATTTTTAGCAATTTTTGGGCAGCATTTGACAAAATATTCATACAGGGCGCAAGATTTATCATCAAAATTTTTAAGTCCTTCAAAGGGAATTGCAAGTGGGCATTACTTGGGAACAGATAATTTAGGTCGTGACTTATTTGCCAGACTTTCTCAAGGAATAAGAATTTCAATGGAATTATCAATAATAACAGCTGCGATCTGTGTTGTTTTTGGAACAATTTATGGAGCTGTTTCAGCGTATTTTGGCGGAATTATTGATACAATTATGACTAGAATTGTGGAAATTTTACTAATTATTCCATCAATGATTTACATAATCTTATTAATGGTTGTTATGGGAAATAGTGTAAAAACAATAATTATCGCAATGTCACTTACAAGATGGCTAAATTACTCACTGCTTGTGCGTGGAGAAGTTTTGAAAATCAAGGAAAATGAATTTGTATTGGCTTCAAAATCACTTGGTGGAAATTTCTTGTGGATAACTCTAAAGCATTTGATTCCAAATACGTTAAGTGTAATAATAATAAGACTTACAACAGATATACCAAATATTATCTTTACAGAAGCATTTTTAAGTTTCATCGGGCTTGGAGTACCAATTCCACAGGCTTCATTAGGAAATTTGGTATTTGATGGTTTCGTAAATATGACTTCATATCCATATTTATTTGTTATTCCATCAGTTGTAATTTCATTAATCACATTGGCATTTAACATCGTCGGAGATGCTTTAAATGATGCATTGAATCCAAAACTAAGAGATTAAAAATTTAAAAATTTTATAAAATTTACTATTCTATAATTTAATATTATTTTTCTTAATTTCATTTATTTTAGTTTACTTAAGCAAGGGTATCAAACGCCATACCCTTGCATCTCCGCTTTACGCAAAACTTTCTTTAACGAAATTTTGCTTTAATAATTAAATAAAAAAGTTAAATGAATTAAAAATAAATAGAGTTAATAAAGAAAAAGTATTTAGTTATAAAAGTTATGTAAAAACAATCCATATTAATACAGAGAGGATTAGATAATGGGAAAAAAATTATTAGAAGTGAAAGACTTGAGTGTTTCTTTTAATACGTATGCTGGGGAAGTGCAGGCTCTTAGAGGGATTAGCTTTTCTGTAGATAGAGGGGAAACACTTGCGATCGTTGGGGAGTCTGGTTCAGGGAAATCAGTTACTGTGCAAACGATTATGAGATTGATACCGATGCCTCCAGGAGAAATAAAAAATGGAGAAATTCTTTTTGATGGGGAAGACTTGGTAAAAGCTCCTCTTGAGAGAATGCGTGAACTTCGTGGCGGTAGAATTGGGATGATATTTCAAGATCCTATGACATCGCTTAATCCAACTATTAAAGTTGGAAAGCAAATTATGGAAGGAATTTTAATTCATAAAAAAGTAACAAAAGAAGAAGCAAGACAAAAAGCAGTTGAAATGCTTAGAAAAGTTGGGATTCCTAAACCTGAAGAAAGATTTCATCAGTATCCACATGAATTTTCTGGAGGAATGCGGCAAAGGGCTGTTATAGCGATTGCTCTTTCGTGTGAGCCAGACTTGTTAATTTGTGATGAGCCGACAACAGCTTTGGATGTTACGATTCAGGCACAGATCTTGGATTTGATAAATGAATTAAAAAAAGAGCTGAATATAGCAGTAATACTTATAACACATGATTTGGGTGTAGTTGCCGAAACTGCTGATAGAGTAGTTGTTATGTATGCTGGAGAGAAATTGGAGGAAGCTCCTGTAAGGGAACTATTTAAAAATCCAAAACATCCATATACTTGGGGACTTTTAAAATCACTGCCAAGATTGGATATGAAAATTGGAGAAAAACTGGCTTCTATTCCAGGGACACCTCCAGATTTGCTTAATCCGCCTGTGGGAGATCCATTTGCAGCACGTTCTGAATATGCAATGAAAATTGACTATGAAAGAAAACCTCCGTTAATTGATTTGGGAAATGGGCACTTTGTAAAGTCGTGGCTTTATGTAAAGGGTGCTCCAAAAGTAAATTCCCCTTTTGAATCGATAGAATCTGATAAAGCAGAAAATAAAGAAATGGAGGGGAAATAATGGCATCAAACGAAAATAGGAATGAAAAATTAATAGAAATGAAAAATTTAAAAAAATATTTTCCAATGAAAAAAAGACAAGTACTAAAGGCTGTAGAAAACGTTACAATGGACATTTACAAAGGTGAAATTCTAAGTCTTGTAGGAGAATCAGGTTCTGGAAAAACTACACTTGGAAGAACTGTCAGCAGACTTTATGCAAAGACAAATGGAGATATTTTATTTAATGGAAAGCCAGTGGAAGCTTATGGAAGAAAAGAATTTACAAAAAAAGTTCAAATGATATTTCAAGATCCGCAGGCTTCGCTGAATCCAAGAATGACTGTTGGAGATATTGTTGCTGAAGGGATTGATATTCATAAGTTAGCAAGCTCAAAGCAGGAAAGAATGGAAAAAGTCTATAAGTTATTGGAAATTGTTGGATTGAATAGGGAACATGCGAGCCGTTTTCCACATGAGTTTTCAGGTGGACAAAGACAGAGAATTGGGATTGCAAGAGCACTTGCAGTTGATCCAGAAGTGCTTGTATGTGATGAGCCAATTTCGGCTTTAGATGTATCAATTCAGGCTCAAGTTGTAAATTTATTAAAGGATTTGCAAAGGGAAAGAAACTTGACATTATTATTTATTGCCCATGACTTGTCAATGGTAAAATATATTTCAGACAGGGTGGCGGTTATGTATCGTGGAAAAGTGGTTGAACTAGGAACTCCTGAAGCTGTTTATGGTGACCCTGTTCACAGCTACACAAAATCACTTATTTCAGCTGTACCAATAGCAGACCCTGATTACAAAAAAACATCAAAAATCAATATGGATGAATCTTATTTGAGAAGTCCAATGGGAGATGTGTCTGAAATAGGGGTTGTTCCTGAAACGCCTGAATTAACTGAATATAGACCTGGACATTTTGTAGAAACTTCTTTTTTAGAAGAAAAAGGGCTTATTTAGAAAATTTTGAATATTTTTGAAACAATTTTTATAAAAATTTATGTTGGAAAGGGATTATCGAGATATGAAAAAAACTTTTTTAATAATTTGCTTAATGTTATCAATGTTTGTTGTTTCTTGTGGAAAAGGAGGAAAAGGTTCGGGAAATTCAGTATCATTTAATATGGAAGCTGAGCCGACTTCGTTGGATCCGCAAATTTTGACTGATATGAGTGGACTTTTTGTAACAAGTATGACTTATGAAAGTCTTGTAAGATTGAATGAAAAAAATGAAATTATTCCTGCTGGAGCTGAAAGCTGGACTAAATCAGACGATGGAAAAGTATGGACATTTAAAATTAGACAAGGAATGAAATGGTCAAATGGAGATCCAGTTACATCAAAAGACTACTACAATGGTATAAAAAGAGGAATTGAACCAAAAACAGCCTCTGAGTATGCATTTCTTGCATATTATATTGAAAATGCAGAAGATTATAATACTGGAAAATTAAAGGATTTTGGAAAAGTTGGGATAAAGGCAAAGGATGATTATACACTTGAATTTAGATTGTCACAACCTGCACCATTCTTTTTAAAAACATTAATTATGCCAATTTATTTCCCAGTTAATGAAAAGGCATTGGCTACCAACGGAGATGGATATGCAACTGAAGCTAAAAAGTCTATCTATAATGGACCGTTTATAATAGAAAAATGGGTACACAACAACAAAGTTGTCATGAAAAAGAATCCTAACTACTGGAATGCTAAAAATATAAAGGTTGATACACTTACAGGCTTAATTGTAACTGACTTTGAAGCTGCTACAAACCTATTTGAAAATAGAGAATTGGATTTGACAAAAATTTCTGTGGAAAAAATGGCAAACTATGAAGGAAAACCTGAATTGCATAAATTCCCTAATGGAAGAGTTTACTATTTAGGATTTAATACATCAAATCCTGTGTTGAAAAATCAAAAGGTAAGAGAGGCATTATCTCTTGCAATTGATAGAAAAGAACTTGTAAGCAGTATTTTAAATGGAGCTGGAATTGTAGGTTCTGGAATTGTTTCAAATGGAACAGCTGGAGAAAAAGGCGATTTCAGGGCAGAAGCTGGAGACTTATTTGCTGGATTTGCAAAAGTTAATGCAAAACAATTGTTTGATGAAGGGCTGAAGGAACTTAAAATGACGCCTGCACAAGTTAAATTGCATCTTTTGGTAGATGAAAATGGAACTGGTAAAAAGGAAGCTGAATTTTATCAATCTCAATGGAAGGATAAACTGGGAATTGATGTCGATGTGGAAGTTCTTACTAAAAAAGAAAGAATTGCACGTGCAAAAGCTGGAGACTTTGAAATTGTAAGATATGCTTGGGGACCTGATTATGCAGATCCTATGACTTATTTGGAAATTTTCCATTCAAAGGCAAAGGATATTAACTTCGCTAAATATTCAAATCCTGAGTATGATGAATTAATCGACTTGGCTAAAGTTAATCAAGATAATAAAACTAGAATGGATGCAATGAAAAAAGCCGAAAAATTATTAGCAAATAATTTTACATATTCAACACTTTATTATGAAGTGGGAGTTTATTTGATAAATCCTAAATTAAAGGGAGTTGTAATACGTTCAGTTGGAGATTCTATCGACTTTTATAACGCATCTATAACAAAATAATTTTTAATTTTGTCAAATTTATTTGATGAAAGAAAGGATGAGTGTAAATATGAAAAAAATATTACTGGTATTTACAATATTGCTGGCTTTTATAATTTCATGTGGAAAAAGCAGCGATTCTGAAACATTGAAACTTAATTTGAAGGAGGAGGGAAAATCTTATGATCCGCAGCTTGCGAATGATTCTACTGGAGAATTTGTGGATTCGCTTGTTACTGAAACATTGACAAGACAGTCGGATGATGGAAAATCTCTTCCTGGAGTGGCTGAAAAATGGGAACACAATGCAGATTCAACAGTTTGGACATTCCATTTGAGAAAAAATGCAAAATGGAGCAATGGAGATCCAATTACAGCAAAGGACTTTAGAGATGGTTGGGTTAGAGCACTAGATCCTAAGACAGCTGGAGAATATGCAGATAAATTGTTTTACATAAAAAATGCTGAACAATTTAATGCTGGAAAAATTAAAGATGAAAATCAATTGGGGATAAAAGTTATTGATGATTACACATTGCAAGTAACATTAAATAATCCTCTTACATATTTTGATTCAATTGTAAGAATTCAAACTTATGCTCCGCTAAATAAAAAGTTCTATGAAAAAGTAGGAGATAAATATATGACATCTCCTGAAACTTCGATTTCATCAGGTGTTTATGTAATAAAATCTTGGACAAGAGATTCTGAAATTGTATTTGAAAAAAATGAAAATTACTGGAACAAGGATAATATTAAATTGAAATATGTAAAAATGTTATTTATAAATGATCCATCTGCAAGTGTAAATGCCTTTAAAAACAAAGAAATTGATTCTACAAATATTTCAATAGAACAAGCGAAGGAATTTAAAAATGATAAACGTAAAATACTAACAAAAGATGGTTCTGTATGGTATATGACATATAATATGAAAAATAAAGTGCTTGCGAACAAAAAAATTAGACAGGCGTTGTCGCTTGCTGTAGACAGGGAAAAAATGATTACAGATGTGCTTGACAATACAGGGGAAGCTGCGTATACTTATACGACAAAAGGTGTTGGAATAATCGGTATTTCAAAAGACTTTTCTGAAGAAGCAGGAAAAATTTTCCCAGCTTATAATCCACAAAAGGCAAAACAATTGCTAGCTGAAGGGTTAAAGGAACTAGGATTACAAAAATTACCTGAATTGACAATGATTTTCAATGATTCTGGAAATAACAAGGTTATATCTGAATATATTCAAGAAAGTTTGAGAACAAATTTAGGAGTAAATATTAATATTGAAGGAATGACATTCCAATCAAGATTGGACAAAATGCAACATAGAGATTATGAAATTGCTCTAGCTGGATATAATGGAGATTATAACGATGCTATTACTTATTTGGATAGATTCTTGACAAAGGATGGAAATAACTATTCAGATTACTCAAATCCACGTTACGATGAACTTGTTAAAAAAGTTAAAAGTTCTGGAAATCAGGAAGAAAGAGTAAAAAATATGATTGAAATGGAAAAAATAATAGCTGAAGATATGCCTGTGGGATTGCTTTACTATAGACAAAATACTAAGCTGTTAAATCCAAGAGTTCATAATATTGTATTTAGCCCAATAGGAAAAGACTTTGTGCTGGATAATACTTATATAAAATAATCAAAAAAAATTTTTATAGAGGAAGGGAAGTTATTATGAAAAAGATAATAATTTTATTGGCAATGTTAATTTTTGCCATTTCTTGTGGAAAAAATGGTGGAAGTGGAAAAACATTTACATTGAACCTAATAGATGAGCCAAAATCTATTGATCCGCAAATATCGACGGATGTTAATGGTGGAACTGTTGATGACCTTGTAACGGAAGGATTGACCAGAAAAGGAAAAAACGGAACATTTGTGCCAGGACTTGCGAAAAGCTGGGATAAATCGGCTGACGGACTAAAATGGACATTTCATCTAAGAGATGGAATAAAATGGAGCAATGGAGATCCAATTACAGCACAAGACTTTAAAAATGGATGGTTACGTGCGTTAAATCCTCAAACTGCTTCACAGTATTCGTATATGCTTTATCCAATAAAAAATGCTGAAAAATATAATAAAAAGGCAGTTTCAGCTGAAAAAGTCGGAATAAAAGTTATTAATGACAAAACTTTAGAAGTGGAATTGGAAGCTCCTGTTCCATATTTTGACAGTTTAGTTGCATTTAAGACATATATGCCATTAAATCAGAAATTCTTTGACAAAACAGGTGACAGCTATTTTACTGAAGCTAATAAAACTTTGTCTTCTGGAGCATACACAATGGAAAAATGGACACATGGTTCAGAAATAGTATTTAAGAAAAATCCTAATTATTGGGATGCTGCTAATGTGAAAGTTGAAAATATTGTTTATAAAATAATTCCTGATAATAATTCTTCATTAAATGCATTTAACAATAAGGAAGTTGATGTAACTTCAATTACAGCTGAACAAGCAAAAGGATTTAAAGGCAATCCTAAAATGATTTCAAAAAATGATGGTTCAGTATGGTATTTGCTATTTAACTTTAATAACAAGACTTTAGCAAACTTGAAGGTAAGAAAAGCTCTTCTTATGGCAATCGACAGAGAAGGATTGGTAAACAATGTATTAAATGGATATGGAACAGCTGCAAAAACTCTTGTACCAAAGGGAATCGGAATAAAGGGATTAGATAATAAAGACTTTACAGAAGGTGTTCCTACTTCAACATTAGGATATAATCCTGTAGAAGCAAAAAAATTGCTTGCAGAAGGATTAAAGGAAGTTGGAGAATCTAATTTTCCTAAGATGTCAATGCTACTTAATGAAAGTGGAAATAATAAGGTTATTGCAGAATATATTCAAGAACAATTGAGAAAAAATTTAAATATTGAATTGAATTTGGAACCTATGACTGCTCAAGAAAGATGGTCAAGAATGAGTCAAAAGAACTTTGATATAGTATTTGCTGGATGGTCTGGAGATTATCCTGATGCAATTACATATCTTGATTTATTTGAATCATCAGGTGGAAATAACAATGGTTCATACAGCAATCCTCAATATGATGCATTAGTTAAAACTGTAAAAGGTACAGATGACCAAAAAGTAAGAATGGATGCACTTGTAAAACTTGAAGGAATAATCGCACAAGATTTACCAGTAGGTGTACTTTTCCACAGGGAAAAACAATACTTAGTTGATAAACGTGTAAAAGGACTTGAATTTACACCAATTGGTGGAGAATATTATTTTGGAAACTTGTCATTAAAATAGTGATTTGAAATCTTTAAATAAATTCTTTAATTAACAAAAAAATTGTAAAAATAAAAAGTTTAGAGAAGTAGCAAGGGGTTTTTAATCCCTTGTGAAAAAAATAAAATTATTAAAAATAATGATTTAAAAAATTTTTGAAAATAGTTATTCTTTAATTTGAAATAAGGAGGAAATAAATTAATGAAAAAAATATTTCTAATATTGACATTGCTGGTATTTGCACTTTCGTGTGGGAAAAAAAGTGGAAGTGGGAGTACATTCACTTTAAATATAGTTACAGAGCCATCGTCAATTGATCCGCAAATAACTACAGATATTCCTGGAGGAACTGTTGATGAATTGATTTTGGAAGGGCTTTTAAGAAAAGATAAAACAGGGAAATCTGTAGCTGGAATTGCCCAAAAATGGGAAAAATCAAAAGATGGACTTGTGTGGACATTTCATTTAAGAGATGGAGTTAAATGGAGCAATGGTGACCCTGTAACTGCAAAGGACTTTAAAGCGGGATGGATTCGTGGATTGAATCCTGACACAGCAGGAAGCAATGCGAGCATGTTATTTGTAATAAAAAATGGAGAAAAATATAATGCTAAAAAAGTTTCAGAAAATGAAGTTGGAATAAAAGTTATTGATGATAAAACTTTACAAGTAACCTTGGAATCACCTACTCCATACTTTGATGACTTGGTTACGTTTAAATCATTTATGCCATTAAATCAAAAATTTTATAATGAAGCAAAGGACAAATACTTTACAGAAGCAAAATATACAATTTCAAACGGTCCCTATACTTTGGAAAAATGGACTCATGATTCAGAGTTAAAATTTAAGAAAAATCCTAATTACTGGGATGCAGGCAATGTAAAAATTGATAATGTTGAATTAAAAATAATTGCAACTGATTCAGCTGTTAATGCCTTTAAAAATAAGGAAGTTGATGTAACAGCGGTAACTTTCGAGCAAGCTAAGGAATTTGCAGGAAAACCAGAACTTGTAAAAGCAAATGATGGTGGAATCTATTATTTATTGTTTAATACAAAAGAAAATGTATTTAAAAATGCAAAAGTAAGACGTGCAATAACTATGGCAATAAATAAGGAAGAACTTGTAAATAAAGTGCTGGAAGGATCTGAAAAATTAACTAAGACATTTACTCCATCTGGAATTGGATTAAATGGCGTTTCAAAAGATTTTCCAGCAGAAGTAGCAACTGACCAGCCTAAATTTAACGTAGCAGAAGCTAAAAAATTACTTGCGGAAGGACTTAAAGAAGAAGGGCTTTCAGAACTTCCAAGATTTGAAATTTTATTTAACGACACAGGAAGCAGAAAAGCTATTGCTGAATACATTCAAGAAAGTTTAAGAAATAACTTAGGTGCAAATGTTGAATTAGATAAGGTAAGCGGTAAGGAACGTATCGAAAGAACTAAGAAGAGAGATTACCAAATCTCACTGCAAAACTGGACTGGAGATTTCCTAGATCCAATCACATATTTAGATTTATTTGATAGTACAAATGCAAATAACCGTGGAGATTTCAAAAATGTAAAATATGATGAATTGACTAAAATTGTAAAAAGTTCTGCTGATCCAAAAGTAAGAGTTCCAGCAATGATCCAAATGGAAAAACTTATTTCAGAAGAACAACCAGTTACAATCTTATTCCAAAAACAAAAACTTTATTTAGTAAATCCAAAAGTTAAAAATTTGGGATTTGTGTCAATTGGTGGTGAATTCTTTATTAGAGATGTTGTAATGAACTAGTTTTGGCTAAAACAAAAATTTAAGAATAATATTTTATATTCCCCATTTAAATAGCAGATTTTTTTACAAGAGGTCAAGATCCCTTGCCAGTAAATAAACAAAATATAATTTCTGTTTTTTAAATGGGTTTAATATTATTAAACTAAAAAAATAAAAAAGGAAATATAATTTTATGAAAAATAAATTTGTCCTACTGGACAGAGATGGAGTTATAAATATAGAAAAATCGTACTTACATAAAATAGAAGATTTTGAATATGAAAAAAATGTGGTGGAAGGACTTTTAAGATTGCGGGATTTGGGATATAGATTTGCGATTATAACGAATCAGGCAGGAATTGCGAGAGGATATTACACAGAAGAGGATTATTTGAAGTTACAGAGTTTTATTGAAGATGATTTATTTAAAAAAGGAATAAAAATTGAAAAGTCTTACTTTTGTCCACATCACCCAAATGTTACTGGAAAATATGGAATAGAATGTGATTGCCGAAAGCCAAATACGGGGAATTTTGAGTTGGCGATAAAGGAGTTTGATATTGATGTGAAAAATTCTTTTATGATTGGGGATAAGATAACTGATTTAATTCCTGCAGAAAAATTGGGAATCACACCTGTTTTGGTAAAGACGGGATATGGTTTGGAAAGTTTGAAAAAACTTGAAGGAACTAAGTTAAATTCTATAGTTGTAAATGATATTTTGGATTTTTCAGAAGTATTAAAAAATATGAGAAATTAAAAAATAATACAAGTTTTCATTTTGGAAATGGATTTATTATAAGTTTTTTAACAAGGGGTTAAGCTCCCCTTGTTTTAATATTATTTATTTTTTACAAAATCTAACTAATATTTCTTGAAATAGCCCTTCTTCAGTATATTTTTTCCCTTCTATCCCAACTTTTATTCCATATTTTTCAATAGTTTTTGTAGTAACAGGACCAATCGAAGCAATAACCTTATTTTTCAGAATTTCTTTTATTTCTTCATTTTCACTCAAGTTTATGCTGTCAGCAAAGGCTTTAAAGGTTGACGAGCTTAAAAACATTAAAATGTCGCTTTCTTTTATGTATTTTTCAGCTTTTTCCTTTTCTGCTTTAACTTTCTGAGTTTTATACACTACAAGTTTTTCATAATTTCGATTGTATAAATCTGAATATTTTTTTTCATTTACTGGAGAAATGTCAGATACTATAAACAGTATTTTTTCTCCTTCCTTAGTAAAATTCACACTTTCGCTAGCCAGTCTTTCTACCGTGTATTCTTCTGGATAAAAATCTGGAATTATTTTATATTTTTCAATTTCTTCAGCAGTCTTTTCTCCCACTACACCTATTTTAGCATTTCCTAAAGTACGAATATCCTTTACTTTTCTCATAAATCCAATAACAGAATTTATGCTGTTAAATAGAAGGGTGCTGTATTCCTTCAAATCAGGCATTTCAAAATCGACATATTCTATATTAATAAATGGAAGGCTCAAAGCCTGTCCGCCAAGTTCATTTATTTTATTTGATATATTTCCCTGTTTTTCCCTATTTCTTGTGACAAGAATATTTTTCCCAAATAACGGCTTATTCTCAAACCATTTCATTTTTTTCCGTAAATTCACCACTTCTCCAATCAAAATAATGGCAGGCGATTTTACATTATGTTCTTTTACTGTATTTACTATTGTTTCCAATGTTCCTGTGTAAGTTTTCTGTCTTGTCGTTGTTCCATCTTTTATTATTGCGACAGGTGTTTTCGGATTTTTTCCGTTATTTATCAAGTTTTCTGCTATTTTTTCAAGATTGTTTAATCCCATTAAAAAGACTAAAGTTCCTTCCAATTTTGCAATAACTGGGAAATCAAGTTCTATTCCCTTAAATTGCGTATGTCCAGTAAATACGTGAAAAGAAGTGTTGATTCCTCTGTGAGTTACAGGAATTCCAGCATAAGCTGGCACAGCAATTGAAGAAGTTATCCCCGGAATTACTTCAAAATCTATATTTTCAGCAACCAAAGCCTCTATTTCCTCTCCCCCTCGCCCAAATACAAACGGATCTCCTCCTTTTAATCTCAATACTAAAAGTCCCTCTTTACCTTTTTCCACAAGTTTTTTATTTATTTCCGCCTGCAATTTTCCTCCAGCAGTATTTTCTTTTCCCATATAAATCAGTTCTACATCAGACTTTGCATACTGTAAGATATTTTTATTTACAAGCCTGTCGTAAACAATGCAGTCAGCTTTTTCTATCACGTTTTTCAATTTTAAAGTTATAAGTTTCTCATCCCCACAGCCTGCTCCTGCGATATAAACTTTACTTTTTTCCATCTTTTGTCTCCTCTTTTTTTATTTCTTCAGCCAGTTTTTGTGCAGTTTCTTTTGGATTTTTCTTATTTCCTTCAACTTCTTTAAATATTCTGTTTCCATTATCATTAAACATTCCCTTTAATTTCAATATATTTCCCTCAATGACCGATGAACAGCCTATCGGAGTATGGCATCCTCCATCAAAAATTTTTGAAAATTCTCTTTCAGCTTTACACATTATCGTAACTTCATCATCATTTATAATTTTCAGAAGATTTAGTATTTTATTATCATTTTCCCTGCATTGAATACACAAAATCCCTTGTCCTGGTGCTGGTATAAATGAATCTGTATCAAAATATTCAGTAATTCTGTTTTCCAGCCCAACTCTTTTTAATCCAGCCGCAGCCAGCACAATCGCATCATATTCTCCATCATCAAGTTTTTTTAGCCTTGTGTGAATATTTCCACGAATTGCTTTTATCTTTACATCATTTCGTAAATTTAGAAGCTCCTTTTCCCGTCTTATGCTCCCTGTCCCAATTACAGAATTTTCTGCAAGTTCCTTTAATTTTTCTCCATTTTTTGAAACAAGCACATCTCGGTTATCTTCCCTCATTGGAAAACATGCATTCAAAAGCCCTTCTGGAGTGTTCTGTGGCATATCCTTTAACGAATGTACCGCCAAATCTATTTTATTTTCCAGCATTTCCTTTTCAATTTCCTTCACAAATAAGTCCTTTTGCGTAGTTCCTTTTATTTTTGTAAAGTCCCTTAGGTCTTTATCTCCCTTTGTAACTATAACTTTCAGTTCTATTTCCAGTGGATTTTTTTTCTCAAATCCTTCAATTTCACAAAAATTCTCCACACTTCTTAATTCATCATATTTTTTAATAAGCATTTCCTTCACTTTTTCCGCTTGTGCAAGTGCCAAAATGCTTCCTCTCGTTCCAATAATTATTTTATTTGATTTCATCTATTTTCACCCATCTCAATATTTTTCTGATTTGTATATTTTCTTCTTTTTTCAAGTTTTTCCGCTATTTTTTTCAACTGCTCCTCAATAATGTAAGAATATTTTTCTACAATTTCATCCCGCTTTTCCACATTTTTATTATATTCATCCCAAATATCCTCCAAATAATAAAGCGAAGCATTTTCAAACTCCCTTATACTTGCCTCAATATCTCTCGGAACGGCTAAATCAAGGAAAAACCGTTTTTTTCCATCATTCAAAATATTTTGAATTTTCGCTGTTTCAAGAATCAAATGTGGTGCAGAAGTGGCACTTATTACAATATCCATATTTTTTATAACATTATATTTCTCATTAAATTCTGCAGTTTGAACATCTGGATACACTTTCTGCAATTCAATTGATCGTCGTAAACTTCTATTTGTCATTGTCAAATAGCAATTGTTCATTTTGTGAAGAAGTGCAAGAATTGACTGGCTCAAATCTCCCACTCCAATTACAAATATTTTTTTATTTTCAAGGCTCTCAAATTTTGTTCTTATAAATTTTACAGCTATCGAATCAAGTGAAATATTTTTTTCATTTATCTTGCTTTCCGCCCTAAATCTTTTCCCAGTTTCTATCGCCTGATTAAACATTATATTCAAAAAAGAAGACGTAATATTTTTGTCAAGAGCGTCAAAATATGCTTTTTTAAGCTGTACAAGAATCTGATCCTCTCCCTTTATTATCGAATCCAGCCCACAAATCACCCGCAGTAAATAATGCACCGCCTCGCTCCCTTTGTAAACCTTCATCTTCTCAATCTTAAAATCTCTTTTTAGTTTCTCAACCTCAAATTCCTTGTAAACATCCAAATAAAGCTCTATTCTCAAGCAAGTTTCAACAACAACATATCCTTTTATAACCATTTTATCCATATACTCGCTCAAAATATGCCGATACCCCTCTTTTACAAACTTTTCCCTTTCTTCCAAACTCAAATTTTTATAACTAAAACTTAGAATATAAAAATTTTTTACTAAATTTTCATTCATTTTTTTCTCTCTCCGTTTTTTTATTTATTTTTTAGTTTCAGATTTTAAATTTTTTAAAAGAAATTCTTTTAGCGTAGGAAATTTTGTTATGTATTTTAAATTTTCAATATTAATTACTATTTTCCCTTCTTTTCTTGAAGAATTTTGATAAATAAAACTTTTTCTGCTTTCACATAATTTTTTTTGATTCAAATTTAAAATTTCTATTGTTTTCATTGCCATTTCATACTCTATTCCATTTTCATATTTTGGAATTATTTCGCCTGTACTAATACTATATTCAAAATAATCTCTAGGATTATATTCAACTGGATTCACAAAATTATCATCCCATTTGTTCCCTTTTGTTGAACCACAAGTTTGATTTTCAAGACAACCAGTCAAAAAATTACTGTAATTATGAAACAACTTTGGAAATTTGTCTTTAGGTTTTATATGCTCAATTTGACTTTTCTCAACAGAAATCTGTCTTTCACAATAAGGACAAAAATAATTTTCATCTATTTTCTGCTCATTTTCAAGCATATACTCTTTTAGTTTTCCCTTTATTTTAAAATCAAAATCTTTCCAGCTTTTTGGATTACTTTTCTTTTTAAATTCCGCAAAAAATTTTGGCTCATCGTTTTTATCTATTTTCAGCATTTTTTCTCCCCTTTTTTATTTGCAAATCCATATCCACTAAAAATAAATCTCTATCGTCTTCTCCTAGAATATTTTTTATTTTACTGTATTTTCTCTCAAATTCAGAATTTTCATAATTGTCATTCCTAATCATTTCTTTTACTTGATTAAGAAGTTCATGGACACTAGGATTTCTATCTGTTTCAAGCCCCATTATATCTTCCAGAATTCTTTCCATAGTCTGTCCATACGAATCTCCAAAATTTTCTCCAGTTCTAACTTCCACGACACCATTCTTATTTTTTACTAGCAAAATTATACTTTCTTTCTCAACGCTCCCTAAAATATGCGGAGAATGTGTTGCTAAAATTATCTGATTATTCTTCCCAATTTTTTTATAAACATCAATAATTTTTTGTTGCCATCTCGGATGTAACGACAATTCAGGCTCATCAATCATAATTATGGAATTTTCAGGCTCCAACATTTTTATCGCCAAAGTCCGTAAAAACAACTGTTTTTCCCCCGAAGAAAGTTCATTTATTCCAAATTTTTTTCCACTAGAATTAGTAAAAATCGGCATACTATTCTCATCTTTCGATATTTCTGAAAGTTTTACATCCAACTCCAAAATTTCAAAAATTCCATTAATTTCCGCAAAAACTTTTTTTCTAACTTGTCCCATTGTCAAATCTTCCTCTTCATTCGCAACTCTTGAAATCCGAGTTGCAATATAGGACGGAATATCCTTGATTTCGTATGAATCTACAATATTAATAAAACTATATTCTTTTTTTAAATTTGTTTGAGCTTTTTTAATTTCTTCAAAATTAATCTCAGTTGGAACATAAATTATTTTGGGAAATATTTTTAATTTTCCAAAACTTCTGCTTATTATTTTTGAATTATAATTTTGATTTTCTGTTTTATTGTGTCTGTAATCATAGTTATAAAATTTTATATTTTTCAAGCAATCTGTAAATTCAATATCCTTTTGTGCTTCTTTTTCAACTTCTGTCAATCCTTCACTATTCATAAGACTTTCCAAAACTTCTCTTTCATTCTCTTCATAAAATAATTCCACATTAACAGCTTTGCTTCTAAACATTTCAAACCAATAACGAATGCTTTCCAAAACTCTAGTTTTTCCACTCCCATTAATTCCAGCCAGAACTATCAAATCCAAAACTTTTCCTTCTGACTCAAAGTTTATATTTAAGTTTTCAAGTCCGTTGTATTCTTCTATGTGAAGATTTTTTATTTTCATTTGTGGTTACTCCTTTCTTATAATTTATTGAAACTTTTTTATATCTCCAAATACTTTCTTTATATTTCCAGAAAATTCTGAAATATCATCTATATAAAATATTTTAAGATTTTTAATTGCTCTAGTTACAGAAACATATAACAAATTCCTTGCTTCATTATGTTTTTTTAAATCTTTTTCTTCAATTTTCTTATTGTAATTTTTAAAAAAATCAAAAAAAAGATTTTTGTTATTTCTTCCAAAAGAATTTTCCATTATTATAACAACATTTTCAAATTCCCTACCTTTTGTTCCATGATACGTATGATAATATATTTTTTCTCCTTTTTCTTCTATTAAATATCTGTACCAATTAAAATATTGATTAATCTCAATTTTCAAAAAATTTTCAACTTCATTTATATTATTTCCATATTCATCATCAAAAAGTTCTTGAATAATATATTTTTTTATATTTTCTAAGGATATATCTTCAATTTGAAATACATTTTTTACTATTTTTTTGTAATCTAAATCTTCATTTCTATTATACAATTCAAATATTTTTTCTAAATAATCATTTAAAGTTTCTTTTTTGCTATTTCTAATTTCTACCATAATTTTTTTTAAAGTTCTTAATTGTTTTAAATTTTTCCCTCTGTAGACTTTACTGAAAATATCTGTTACAAAAGTTTTTTCATTTTGCAAATCATTTAAAAATTTGCTTATTCTAAAAAAGAAACTAGGAATACTTCCTAATTTTGTCATGTCATTTGAAAATAATTCTGACGTTAATTGGTTATAATTCTTTTTATAATAGTCACTTTTATAAAAAAAATCATAAATATCTTGAAAACCAGAATATTCTGCAATTAACTTGTTTGTTAATATAAAACAATGTAAAGGACTATCTTGTGTTATATTCCATTCTTTCTCTACTTTTTCTAAAAAGGCTTTTATTTCTTCTTCTTTTCCAGAAAAAAACTCTATTGTTCCACCGTCACTATCTTCATATATAGATTCTTGAGGAAATTCATTCTTTTTAATTTTATTTGCAACTTCAATAATTTCTTTAGCAGATCTTCTATTATATTTTTTATAGACATTATCTAAATCAGTATGCAATTCTTTTATTGATTCACCTACTCCACTATTATAAATATTCTGTACATAATCTCCAAAATATCCGACATAAAATTTATGATTAATTTTTTTTGAATATTCATCTAATAAATTCATTATTTTAACTACTTTTTCATCAGTATCTTGATACTCATCTATAAAAATATAAGGATATTTATCAATTATTATTTGTTTTAATAAGTCAAATTTTTTTATCATTCTATATCCGTATTCTAGTAGAGTATCATGGCTTATTTTCATTTTATGTAACACATCAAAATTAAATAAAGGCGTATACTCTATATTTTTATATTTTTTATTTTCTATTTCTTTTAGACAATTTTCAAGTTTAGATATTTTTTTTAGTTTTTTATAAATTTCTTTAAAATTCGTAACTTTCATATCAAAAAAGATTTCATCAGAAATATTTTCTTTTTTCAATTCTTCTTCAAAATTATCTTTATTCAAAAATTGTATTTTTATATTAGTTTTCGATATGATTTCATTAATATAACTTTTTTCTTCTTTATTATACAACAAATATTTCTTATTCTTCTTCAATTTTTCATTTTCTTCTTTTATCTTCTCTTTAGTATATTCAAAATGAATTTCTACTAACTTAGATTGATAAAGTTTATTATTTATCAAACTCCAAATCCTTTCATGAATTGTTGAAACTAAAATAAGATTAGTATTTCCCAATCTTTCTTTTATTTCGTTTGTTGCAACATTCGTATAAGTTATACATATTACTTTTTTATTTTTATTCTCTAAATTTCTTCCTTCTTCTCTTATAACATATTTTAAGCATTCAATTAGAGAATAGGTTTTCCCTGCACCTGCTCCCGCATTAAAAAGAGTACTTTTATTTTTAGATATATTTTTAAATAAATTTTTTAAAATTTCTTTTTCTTTTAATAAATTTTTATCATTTATTTTTGATAACATTTTTTATTTCACCATTTTCTCTGAGTAATTTGTCTAATTGATCTAACCCTTTCTTTATATACTCTGGTAATTCAGGAATTTTATTATTCTTATTAGTTGTTACAATATGATAAAATAATTCGTTCGCTAATTCTGTTTTTTTGTTATTTTCTCCTATCCTAAATTGCCATTCATAAGAATTTTTTTTATTATTTTCATAATCATTCTTGACTATTCTTGAATAAGTTCTTTGTAAAATATTCTTAAGTACTTTATTTAATATCTTATTATCAAAATTAGTTAATATAAATGCTTCTTCAAAACTTGTAGGATAATATTCATAAATTTTATTCTGGTAACATACAATTATATTTTTATTCTTTATATATTCTTCCTTAATTATATTAACAATCATTTCATTATTTTTATTAAAAAATTTTAAAGTGGTATTAGTTGATTGCATATTTTCTTCAATTTTTTCTATTTGGCTTATATCATTTTTTTTCTTCCCATTTTTTCCCTCTATTTTTTCTCGTTTAATATCCAAATCTGTTATTATTAAAACTGGTAATTCTATCAGTTCAAATAATTCTTTATACAAATGTCCGTATGCTCCACCTATATTAAATATTGTTATGTATTTTTGTTTTAAATATTCATTTTCATCTATATACAAAGGTAACAAATTATATTCTGTATCCCCTTCAACCAAAATAACTGCATCTGAAAAAAATAATTCCGAAACTTTAAATTTTATATGTTTTTTTATAAATTTTAAATGCTCCATTTTTTTATTCGTTTCTAAATTCTTCGGAGTTATTTTTTCATCTTTTAAAATAATTATTCTCGACTCATTGTTTTTAAAAGTTACATAGTTTATATTATCAAATCCATCTCCACTATGAATTTTACTATTCAAAATATGTGATGAATGTGTTGATATAACTAATTGACTGTTAAGATTTTTTTTATCTTCTTTTGACAATAACTTATTTATCGCATCATTTATATATTTTATGAATAATTCTTGCATTTGTGGATGCATATACGTTTCAGGTTCTTCAATACATATTAAATTAATTTTACTATTTGACATATCCCCTTCATATTTATCAATGTAATCAATTAAATTAGCAATAATCATAACAAGATTTGTATATCCAAGTCCAAATTGATTTTCTGGAATAGGAATTTCTTTATCAAGATATTGATAATTAACTAAATCGTTTAATGCTTTATCTAAAGACAAATCAGAATTCAAAAAAATCTTTAAATTATCTTGAGAAATTACACTTGATAATGTATCATTAATATTATTTGTTTGTCCGATAGTAATAGTTTCGGTCAAATCTTTATTTAACTCATCAAATTTACTTTCTACTTTTTCTTTGTTTGGAAAATACTTACTTGATTTAGGATGTTTTTCATTAAAACGATAGCTAATTATTTTATTAAATGCATTTTTAAACTATTCTTATCCGAAACATTATTTGCTTTAATAGAAACAACATTTATTAATTTATCCAATTTAAAATTTTCTATTTCAATATCATCATTTCTATAAAATTTTGTTTTGTACCCTATTTTATTCATTTGTTCTATAATTTTTAAAAATTTTTCTGTTCCCGATATTTTTTTATTTATTATTTTATCAAATTCACCTAAAAATTCTTGTGATTCTTCCAAAACAATTTTAATTTTTAATTCTATTTCAGTATCATCTAAGTCTTCTAAAGTCATCAATGGAACTAAATTTGTTATATCATCATTTTTGTTTTTTTCCAAATTTATTATTAATTTAAACTCTATTTCAGGAAATTGTTTGTTTGTATTCTCATTTTCATAACCTTCAAATAATTTTTTTAAATAAAAAAAATTAAAATCTGAACCTGTAAATTTACCATTTACTAAAGTATCTAATGCTTCTATTATTGTTGTTTTTCCTGAATTATTTTTTCCGATAATTAGAGTTGTATTTTGTGCTACATTAATTTCAGTTCCTTCAGGAGTATCTTTAGAATTTATGAACTCAACGATATTATTTTTATCTCCAAATTTTCTAAAATTTTTTATTTCCAAACTTTTTAAGTACATATTTTCCTCCATTTATTTTTCTTTTTGAAAAAATTATAATTTTAATATCTTTCAAAATTAAAAAATTTAATTCTCCTCAATAATTCTAATCTCCTCCTCACTCAACCCATACAGCTCATAAACCATCCCATCAATCTCTTTATCCGTTTTTGTAATTTCATTGTTTAATGTTTCTGCTTTTGATTTTTCTGCAATGAAATAATCCTCCCAATCAGCTTTTTGCGAAAGGCTTAATTTCACTTTTACTTTTGATAACTCTTTTATAAATTCATCAAAATTCAATAAATACCAATTTTGTAATTTAGTAGAAATTTTTTCTAAACCAAGTTCTCTCATAATCATTCGTTGGAATTTTTGTGAAATTTCTTGAAGGTTTTTGTTTAAAAATAACATTTTATCAGCTTTTTCGATAAATGGTTCTTGTTTTTGTAATGAAATTTCTTTTATTGGAAATTTTCCCACTCCATTTGAAAAATATTCATAAACTCCACTTCCTGTTTGTTTTCCAATAGAACTGTAACGAAATTTAAATAATTTTGAATTTAATATTGTTAATAAATATTTAAGTTTAATTTTTTCATTTGTATCAAAAATAACTGTCGTATTTGTTAATCCGATATATTCTTTTGTATCATCATAACAAAATTCATTAGTTGTACTTCTATAAGAACACCATATTTTATTTAAATGATAATATTCTTTGTGCATCGGTCTTGAATATCTCCACCAAATTCTACCCTCATTTTTAACTGTTGCTCTGTCATTTAATTTTTCTCTATTTTTTTCTAAATATTCTTTTATTTCTATAGGTAAATCTTCAAAATTTTCTATATTTTCAAAATATAGTAATTTTTTTTGACTGTTTTTTATTGTATATTTACTTATTGCTTCTCCACTAATGTGATTTTTCATAAACTCATTTGGGAAATTTAAGTTATTACTTCCAAATAAAAATATATCATTTGCTGCTGTTTCCATTCCCTTTCCTATTATTACTAAATCTTGTAATTTTGGATTATTTTCATCTATTTTGGTATTTAATTTTTGTATTTGTTTATCAACTATTGCAAATACATCATCTTTTTTTAATTCAATTTCATATTCTTTATTTCCATTCAAATATTTTAAAATTTCATCATTACTGTAATTTTTTTCTTTTAAATTTATTCCTTTAACTTTTCTATTTTCTTTACCAAACATCACTATACAAGATGTTATAGAAGCCTCTTCAAAAATCATATATTTTTCAAAATTTATTATTTTTTCTAACCTTCTCTTTTCAACAATATAATTTCTTAATTTTTGAGCTTTATCTGAAAATAAAAAAGCATTTGAGATTATAAAGCCTACTTCTCCTTTTGATATTTTCAATGCCTTATAAATAAAGTAAAATAATATATCACTTTTATCTTGCCATATTTCTGAATATTTATCCATTAAATAACTTACTATTGGTGATTTCGCTCCAAATGTTTGAACATTGAAATACGGCGGATTCCCTACCACAACATCAAATCCACCATTTTTAAACACTTGCGGAAACTCTTTTTCCCAATCAAATGCCAATTCCCCAGCAATTTCAGCATCATCAATCAACGAATTTCCACATTTTATATTATTTTCAAGTGTAGCCAATGTTTTATTTTTATCAGCAGTTTTTAGCCACAATGATAATTTCGTGATTTCTACACTTTCCTTATTCAAATCCACTCCAAATATATTATTTTGCAAGATTTCCTTTGTTGTATCTGAAAACAAATCTTTTATTCCAGTTAAATCAAAAATTTTATCGTTTAAGTAATTGTTATAATTTAATAAATATTCAAAGGCTGTGATTAGGAATGCTCCGCTTCCACAAGCTGGATCTACGATTTTTATATTTTTTACAGCCTCTCTGTATTTTGTCCAAAATTCTATATGCTTTTTTAAATTTTCACTATAAATTCTTTTTTCATAAGTTCTTTTTTCATTTTTTTTACGAGTATACTCTATTTCAAAATCTTTTTCTGTAAGTTCAGGAAGTTTATCTTCGCCTAGCTCTTTTCGTTTGTCGTCAAGCCAGTTTTTTATCGAATTTTCTACAATGTATTTGGTTATATATTTTGGTGTGTAAAAAATTCCGTCTTTTTTACGTTTCCCTTTTTTCTTGTCAAATTCTTCCCCATTTAATTCTTTTTTCAAATCCTCTATATCGCTTATAGATTGCTCAAAAATATGCCCTAATATATTTTCATTCAGTTCAGAGTCAAAATCATATTCAGATATTTTTTTCATTTCTTCAAAAACTTCATTATCCACATAAAGACTCTCTAAAATATCGTCATTTTTAAATAAACCTCCATTAAAATGAGAAATATTTTTTCTCGGATTTCCTAAATTTATCCAATTGCAAAGCATTTTAAAAACTTCAAAAACATCTCCAAAGTTTTTACCTTTTTCCAAAGTTTTATGAAAAATATTATTTGGCAATAATCCTTTGTCTTCACAAAAGCAGATAAACAGGAATCTATCCAATAATTTTTGAACTTTTTCAATTATCGTATTTTCATTTACTGTGGGATTATTTTTCCGCATATTTTCAAAGATATGTAATCTAATAGCTTTATATTCGTTATAAAATTTCTTCTCAATTTCAGATTGATTTTTCTGATATTCTTCAGAAAGTTCTATTGTTTTTGCCTTTTTCTTTTCAGTTCCTACCAAAGCGTAAAATGAAAGAATGTAAATAAATTTCTTAAATTCTAAATCATCTTTTAATTTTTCAAGAAAAAACACTTGATATTCTGTCATATCATTTGACCTGTAAAGCCTTATTTCCTTATAGTTTGAAACTATAACCCATTGACAGTTCTTTCCATATTTTGGAGCATAGTTAAAAGCCTGTTCTACAGGCGTTCTTGTATCACCGGTTCTTTTCTGCCTTACATCTAGCGAAACTTTTGCACCTTTCAGCTCAATTACAGCCCTGACATCTTTTTTTCCATCTGCATCAAAAAATCCCAAAACTCCATCAGCCTTCTGCCCATCTAACTTTGTTTTAGTTTCTCTTTCTAAATTCCATTCATTTTTTCCATCCGATTTATTCACAGCTCTCAATACAGTTGTAAAAATATCGTACAAAAATTCTCCTTGAAATTCTTCTTCTTTCGATTTATCCAAAACACCATTTTCAAGATTATTTATCCATTTATTTAGTGCCTTTCTTCTTTCAGAAAACTTATGTTTACTTAAATCGACTTCTTCTTCAGCTTTTTTAGCTAGTATTTTCTGATTAAATAAGTTATTCATAACAAATTTCTCGCTCCTTATTTTTCATAAATCATTATCTACATTCTAGTAATTTTTCTGTTCTTTGTCAATTTATTAATTAAAAATATTTATATTGATGATACTATTAATATTTTATGTAAAAATATATCTATGCTAAACATGTACTCCTCAATTTTTTATCAAGCTGAAAAATAAAATTTTTAAAAAAGAAAAAAGTTTACAATACTGATAATTTCTATAATATCTAAAAAAAAACATTCTTTAATATCAGAGTTTTCTAATTATTAAAGAATGTATTTTATAAATTTAGTTTAATCAAAAGTTGATTCTAACTCCTGTTGTGTATACATTACTGTTTCCTTTACCTTTTTTGCTGTCAACAGAACCATCGTAATTTACATACCAGCCAAAATTTTTATTTACTTCTGTTAATGCTCCTGCACCTATCCAAGTTTTATTTTTTGAAAGTCCGATACCTTTTACTTTAAATTTTGCTCCTGGAAGTCCAGTATATCTTGCATCAAAGCTTAAATCTTCATCTTTAAAGGCTTTTTGGTGAGTTACGTATCCTTGGAAAGTTGTTTTGCTTCCACTAGACCAATTTACAGATTTTCCAACTCTAAGTCCTACTAATGCTGCAGTCTGGCTGTAATTTTTCCTAGTCGCTGTAAGTCCAAATTGGCTTTCTTTTTCAGAGAATGAACCTCTTTGAAGTGTGTCGTGAGTTAATCCTGCAAATGGTGTTAAGACAAAATCTTCATTTTTATTTTTAATGTCATACCCTGTTTCCAAGTATCCTGAATAAATTTTATCGTTATGATTAATTTTTGCTCGTGAATAGTCATTGCTACTTAAAATAATATCTCTTTCAACATCGCTGTCAACAAATCCTGCTCCCAGACGACCTTGCAAATACAATGGCTTATTTTTATTGCCTAATCTTCCATATAACGAAACTCCAAAATTATTTGCATTAGATTTTCCACCATATCTATCAAATTTAACATCAGCTTTTGAATAAGATAATGCCGTTCCTAAAATTAAATTTTCACCAAATTGCTTGTCAACTCCTACTTGTCCTCCAAATACTTTTGTATCTCCTGTTCCGTATCCATCTTGCTTTAATTTTCCATTTGCACCAAAACCTGATACCCAAAGTCCGAATTTATCCCCAACATTGTCGAGCGTTCCAAGCATTACAAGTCTATTTGATAAATCTTTATTTACAGTTTGTGAATGTTGAAAAGTCAATGCTTGAGCTGAAGCATAGATTTGTCCTGATAAACTGTCTAAAACAGCAGCCCTATTTAAAGAAGTAAGAGCTTGTAAAGTCGCAGCCTTTCTTTCAAATTGGGCAATGTTTTCAGCAGTTCCATTTTCAATTATTTCATCTAGTTTTTGAAAGGCTGTTTCGATATTTTGTGCTGTATTTTCTTGCATTATATCAGTTTCCTTAAATTCTTTTACATAATCCAGCACATTTTTCCTGCTTAAATTAACATTCAATAGATTTCCTTTAACTTCCGTTGAACCATTTACCAATTCAGTTGTTTCAACATTTGCAAAATTTCCTTTAATCCCTTTTCCTGCTTCAATTACAGCTGTCGATAATGGTTTTGCTGTAATATATCTTCCGTTGCTCAAAGTTTGTAATGTTGCACTCTCTCCATTTAAATTCACTGTTCCATTAACTATAAGTTTAGAACCAATTTCTGCTTTTGTTATAGAACCAGCTGTTGCTATATAATTTCCCGTTATAATAGCTCCAGAACCTCTATTTTCAAAAGTCCCTCCATTATTGTAGATACTTTTTGGCTCACCATCCTTTTTATTTATTATAGCCGTTGGATAAGTTACCAGTGTTCCTTGTGAATTTATTGTTATATCAGAAGTATTATTTCCATATATTTCTAATTTTCCTTCATCTATGGTAGTATTTCCAGCATAACTATTATTCCCTGTCAAAATTAATGTTCCGTTTCCAGATTTTTTTAATCCACCGTCACCTTTAATATCATTTTCAAAAATTGAAGTCATCGAATTTCCGATATTTGCATTAAATTGTCCCTTTAATCCGTTATCTGAAGCTTTTTTACCAACAAGAAGAATATTGTCAAATTGAGCAGGTCCTTTTAATGCTTTTTCTTCATTCAAATATCCCCATCCATATCTTGAACTTACATCTCCATTACCGATTAATAATGTATTTATTTTAGTTGCTGTCGTTAAAATTGTCTGCTGAATTTCGTGTCCTGTCATCCAAGGAAATCTTTCTTTAACTTTTGCAGCTGTTGCTGTAACCCTTGGAGCCGCATTTGATGAACCTGGTGAAGAACAACCTGGCAATTCACAACGTCCATTTGCGGAAATAGTCCAATATGCTGCACTTTCTCCTGCCCATGCAAAATGTTTTGGAAAATCTTTTGCACTTCCGTCAGCCTGTTCTTCTAAACCTACTACTGCTATCCAACCTTTTTGTAATGAAGGGATTGCTATTGGTAACCCCGACTGAACAGATACTGCTGTAAGCTCAGTTTTATCTGCTTTATAATTTCCAGCTGCCCAGACAAATAGTGAACCTTCATTAACAGCTTTTTTGTAGAAATTTATTAACTCATCTACCTTTTGATCCATTTTATCTTGAGTCCAGATTCCAACAGTTTTAATAGATTCCCATAAATCGTTTCTATAAGTTGCAGGAGAAAATTCTTGAGGTATTCCAAGAGATTGGTTGTATATTCTTACACCTTTAGCTTGTAATTCTTTGTATCTATCTACATTTATAATTAATCCAGTACTTTGTGTTCCCAAAGATACTCCGTGTATTGTGGCTCCTTTTGCTCCATTACCGCTTTCACCACCAAGTATTGTAGCTACTCTCAATCCGTGATCATTTTTACTTGGACTATGACCTGTAGCAACTGGATAATTTGAATCTAGTCTTCCTTTAAATTCATCTTTTTTTACTTTCTCGAAAGTTTGTCCAACTTTGTAATATTTCATTGTTTCATTATCAGTAATAAAATCTTCATCTAAAACTGCCACTTGTACACCTTTTCCAGTCATTATGCCCTGATTTGTAGGTTTTTCAAAATTATTTGGGATGGGTACTTGACTTTGTTGTCCAGAATTAGAACTGTTGTTTGTTGTAGAATTTCCAGTACTTTGTCCAGAGTTAGAATTATTGTTTGATTCAGAATTTCCAATATCCTGACTTGGATTAAAATTACTTTTGTCACCAATATTTCCGGGGATTTGAGATGGATTTTCAGTTGGTTTATTTGGATTAGGTGTAGGAGTTGCTTGAGATGTCTGTGAACCGCCGCCACCGCCGCCGCAGCTGGATAACGTGGCAATCAAGCCAATTAATAACAGTATTTTTTTCATTTTTTATTTGCTACTTAATCCTAATTTATTATTGATAATTAGGACAAATTTTGTATATCTGTCAAATTATTATAAAAAGTAGCCTCTCCTTTCTTTCTTAATATATAATTTAAAGTATTTATATTTTTATAATTATTATAAACTAATTATCCATTTTAATTATACCATAGGAAATGAAAAAAGCAATTGAAATTTTCAAATTTGCCTATTTTCTTAAAATTACCACATTCATTCCAAATTTCTCTTCATAATTCACCAATTCATTTGCTTTAAATTGATAAATCTTCTCATTCTCGTAAGATAAATTTTCTCCAACAAAAATTTCCACATTCTCAAAATTATTTTCCAGTAATCTTTGTGCTATTTTCTGTGGTGTATTTTCTTTAAAATCAGTCAACAATCCAATTTTCTCATACTCATTTAATTTTTCCACAAAATCGAATTCCTTCCCATGAACACTGGCAATACAAGCATCATACCAATATTCTGAAATTTTTGCGAACATATACTGAACCGATGAAATTCCTGGAATAACTTCTAGCTCTTCACTTTCAAAATGTTTTTTCATAAAAGTCAAAAGGCTATAAAATCCGGTATCTCCAGACACAATCACGGAAATCTTTTTATGTCGATTCTCATTTATGAAATCCAGAACTTTTTGCAAATCAGCTGAAATGTAGCAATATTCCTTATTTGCCGCATACTCTCCCAAACTTTCAATATGCCGTTTTCCACCGACAATTACTTCCGATTCCTTAATTTTCTTCAAAACAATCGGCAATGTATAGTCTAAATTTCCAGGCCCAAGCCCTAGAATTTGTATTTTTTCCATTTTTCCTCTTTTCAAAACTATAATTTTTTACAATATTTATTTTTATAACAAGCAAAAAGAAAATTTTAGAAATCTTTAAAAAAGTCCTTGCTTTGTCCAATAACCTTTTTTTCAGCCGATAAAATCAACGTTTCTACCTCCAAATCCCAGCCATTTTTTCTGCAATGTTCCTCACATTTTTGTTTTGCCTTTTCAGCTAACAAATTGAAAACTTCCTTTTTTTCAATGTATCCAGAGGCTTCTTCAGTCGTATTTGATTCCAGAATTTTGTATATATTTTCCAATTTTTCTCCAACTAATAAGGCATTTGCAGCTAAAATTTCCATTTTCGCATCAGAAACTCGGCTGTGTGTATGAAAAATCCCTCCTGCCACTTTTACAAATTTTCCCAACTCACCAATAAAATAAACTTTCTTAACCTCAAATTCACACGCTTTGTCAAACATATATCCGACAAAATTACTAATTACAACACCTTCTTTAGCTCTTTTTGGAAATTCCTTGCTCAAAAACATTTTTCCACGATTTCCAAAAAGAAATATTGCTGTTTTCGTATTAAAATATGTCAAATTCTGTTTCAATTCTATCGCCAAAGAGGCTTTCCATGACTCTTCAGACATCGGTCGCACAATTCCCATTGTTCCGAGAATCGAAATTCCGCCTATAATTCCTAACTTTCCATTCATTGTTTTTTTTGCAGCTTCCTCACCCAAAGGCACACTTATTTCAACATCGACTCCTTTTCCATTTGGAAGAAACTCCTCAACAATATTTATCAACATTTTCATTGGCGTTGGATTAATCGCTGATTTTCCAACTTCAACAGGAAGTCCAACTTTTGTAACTTTTCCAACTCCTTTTCCTCCAAAAATATTGATTTTATCATCTTTTCTAAAACTCACTTTTGAAACAATCTCTAAACCGTGTGTCACATCAGGGTCATCTCCCCCGTCTTTTACAACAGTCGCCGTCGCATAATCCTTTGTCTTTTCAAAAGATTTAATCCCAATTTTTATCCTTTGACCTGCTGGAACGTCTATTTCAACTGCTTCAATTTTTTCGACTTTCCCAAGCAAAAGTAACAATGCCGCCTTAGTCGCTGCCGTTGCTGAACTTCCAGTAGTATATCCATATCGCAATTTTCTACCGTTAAAATATACATAATTTTCCATTTTTTATTTCTCCAAAATTGTACTAAAGTATATCTGAAAATACTTTAAATCAATAATTTATATTATCTTTCATTGTAAAAAATTAAAATACAAAAATTAAAATAAACTTTCAGATATTGATAAATTCACTAATTAATTTTCACATAAAATTATAATTAATTATTAAAATATTTATCCCTTTCGTACATTTGATAAAGGATTCCGTGCATTATACCGACTGCAACTGTGCTTCCACCTTTCGTCCCATTCGTTCTTATAAACGGAACATTGTATTTTGAAAGCTCAGCCTTCGATTCAGGACATCCCACAAATCCAACTGGAACTCCAACTATTAATTTTGGTACATTTTCTCCTTCTTTATCCATTTTTTCAAGCAATGTAAACAACGCTGTTGGTGCATTCCCAATCACAAAAATTTTCGTTTGCGGATCCTTTAACGCTCTTTCCAATCCAACCATCGAACGTGTAATCCCTCTTTCTTTCGCCTCTTTCGCCACATCTGGATCCGCTACCAAGCAATAAGCCTCAGCTCCAAATTTTTTCAATCCATTTTTATTTAAACCGTTAACAATCATATTAGTATCGCAATAAATTCTGCAATTCCCAGCTTCTAATGCTTCTTTCGCCGACTCAATCGGATTATTTTGAAATTGAACAATATTTACATAATCAAAATCTCCTGTAGTATGAATCAGTCTTTTCACAATTAATTGCTCTTCCTCACTAAAATGGTCAGCTTTCCCAGCCAACCCTTCAGTTATTATTTCAAAACTTCTCACTTCTATTGATTTTGGATCTTTAATATATGACATATTTCATTGTGCGATAATAACTACCACACTCTCCTTTCTTTTTATCATTTTTCACACTTCTAATTCATTATTTTTCAAAAAAATCAAAAATTTCTCATTTTTTTAACAATCGTGAAATACTCCCAATTGTAGAAGACAGAAACTTCTTGCTATCTTTTGATAAAAATTTTTAAAATTAAAATTTCTCTTCAAAATCTTCTTAATTTCTCTTCACATTCAACAAGAACTCAAGAAACTCCACATTCGAGTAAAAATGAATATGTGGATACCCAGCTATCGCATTATTTTTCACATACCCACATTTCCACTCTTTCCCATTATTCTTGTAAATATCATAAAAATAGCCTTTTGAGTTATTTCTGTCCACTTCATTATTTTCCAAAATTTCCGAATAATGAAATTCATGCCCTCGCAATTTTATCCCATTTGAAGTTTCAATATTGACATACCCAAACCTTCCAATATTTAAGCGTTTTCTCATCCCAATTTCAATATTGAAAATTCCGCACATATCAAAAATTTCTCCATTTAATAAACGTAATTTTTTTGCCAAATACATAAATCCACCACATTCTGCAAATATTCTCACGTTATTTTTACACGTTTCAACAATACTATTTTTCATAGAAATATTTTCACTTAACTCTTTTGCAAATAATTCGGGATAGCCTCCACCAAAATAGATAAAATCTATATTTTCAGGAATTTCCTTATCACGAATTGGACTGAACTCAACTATTTCTACTCCACAAAATTTCATCAAATCAATATTTGCTTCATAGTAAAACGAGAACGCTTCATCTCTTGCAATCGCTACTCTTTTTCCTTTAAATTTATCTTTTAGATGTCCTATTTTCGCATAATTGTCCATATTTCGACTTGACTCAAATTCTTGTGCAATTTCTTTTATTCGTTTCAAATTCAAGCAATTTTGTGCAATTTCCTTAAATAACTCCTGTTTTCGTGCATTATCTTCTTCAAAAGCCTGTTTCAAGCCTAAATGTCGACTCTCTGTAGCAAGTAGCTCATTTCTAGGAATGTAGCCCAAACATTCAATTCCCGTATATTTCTCAACTGCTTCCTTCAAGCTCTCATACAATTTTTGTGAAGAAACATTGTTAAGAATCACACCTTTTATATTCATTCGTTCATCAAACATCTTAAATCCAAGAACTTCTGCCGCAATACTCGTCGAAATCGCCTTAGCATTCACAACTAGAATCACAGGAATATCAAGTACTCTCGCCAAATGAGCCGTACTAAAATTGTCTTTTTCGTTCCCAATTCCATCATAAAGTCCCATAACACCCTCAACAATAGAAATATCCCTGCCTTGCGAATACATCTCAAATATCTGTCTCACAGCGTCCTCATCTGTCATAAAAATATCCAAATTGTGTGAATGGTGTCCTGTAAATACCTCATGATGAGTCAGATCAATGTAATCTGGTCCTACCTTAAACGGAGCTACATTTTCCAAAGCAGACATTAAAATACTACTTACTGTAGTTTTACCACTCCCGCTCATCGTTCCTGATATTAATATTTTTTTCATAACAAATTTTTTTCCTCCAAAAATTTATAATAATCATTTTCATCAAGATTTTTATACTTGAGATAACTTTTAATTTTCAACACGTTTGGCACATTCAAATTTAGTTTTTTCAAAAATTCAAAATCCTCAAAGACTTCATCTTTATTACCTTGCCTTACAATTTTCCCTTTATCAAGAACATAAATATAATCAGCAAATTCATAAGCGAAATCCGCATCATGTGTCGAAACCACAAGAGTTTTTCCAGCTTTGGAAAAATTATCCAAAATTTCAGAAACGCTTCTTGTATTTTTAGAATCCAGCCAAGCTGTCGGCTCATCTAAAATTAGTAATTCTGGCTCCATTGCCGTAATCGCCGCTATTGAAACCCGTTTTTTCTGACCGTAACTTAGGTGATGACAAGGTCTGTCCTTCAAATCTTCAATATTGATTTCCCTCATTGCTCTATTAACATTTTCTTCCACTTTTTCCTTAGAATATCCAAGATTTTCAGGTCCATAAGCCACTTCCTGAAAAACTAATGGAGCAAAAATTTGTATTTCAGGATCTTGAAAAATTATTCCAACTTTTCTCCTCAATTCCTCTAAGTTCTTTTTTTTATATTTAACCTTCTTCCCTTCAAAGTAAATATCCCCTTTTTGTGCCTTCAAAAGTCCATTCATTATTAAAAATAAAGTTGATTTTCCTGAGCCATTTTCCCCAAGAAATAATGTTTTCTTACCTTTTTCAATATCCAGAGTTATATTTTTTAACGCTTCAGTTTCATTGTCATACGAAAAAGTTATATTTTCAAGTTTAAGCATTTTATTTTACCACCAAATATAAGTTTATTGCAATTATTATTATTGCAAAAATTATTTCAAATCCAATTTTTTTGTATTTTCTATGAGAAAAGATGAATTCTTTTCCCATTCTTGATTCTACAGCTTTTATAGAATTAAGGTTGTAGTAATGTGTTTTTTTAAATATTGCGACTACCAACATTGGAAACGATTTCATCCCGTTTTTAAAACTGCCATATCCAAGCCGTACTTCCTGTGCATTTTTGAGCTTTTCCTTATTATCAAACAATAAGAATATATATCTGTAAATTAATAAAAACATCTCCCTAAATATTTTTGGAAATTTCAGTTTTTCAAATATATAATCTAAATCTACAACTGGTGTCGAGCAAATAAGGAAATAAATTACTGATATTGACGAAAATGAACGTAACAAAAATGTCCAAATATCCGCTTTTATTAACCACAATGAAATTACGGTTGATAAAATAAATAAAGCTGGAATAAAATTTAGCTTCAGCATATCTCTTGCTTTTACTTTAACAATAAACAGAAGAAGCAAATTAAACAGTATTAAATCAAAGATAAATACTGCCTTACTTCTTGTATAAAGCAAAAATACTAATGTCATCATTGACAATGTAAATTTTATTCCAGGATTAATATTTTTTATGGGATTTGTGTAAGATATCTTATCTATGAGCATTTTTTCTTTCACCCTTGAAATATCCTAAAACATACCCTACAACTCCTGCACCTATTGCCGCCTGCAACGCAAAAAGTAAACTTTCTGTTTCATCTCCAGGCAATTCTATTAAATTTTTAGCCCAAGGCTCATAATTAGGTTTTATCGTTTTAATTACTTCTTCTCCTTTATCATCTGAACCACCAAATTCTGATTTTACAAGAAGCAATGGAACGACACCTATCAAAAGTATTAAAACTATTAAAATAATATTCTTTTTAAAAACACTTTTATTTTTATTCTCTGCCATTACGCTTCCACCCCTTTTACTTCATATTTTTCAAGTATATTCATTACAACATTTGTAAGCAGTCCTTCAATTATAGCAAGTGGAATTTGAGTTACTGCAAACACCATTCCAAATTTGATAAATGAAGCGAGTACTCCACCTTCAGGCGACGGATACGCAAGTGCCAGTTGAAAAGATGTAACAACATAAGTTGCAAGATCACCTATTGCCACTGCCAAAAATATTGCAACTGCCCTGTTCTTCTTAGCAAGTCCCTTATAAATCAAGTATGAGACAATCGGTCCAGCAATCGCCATTGAAGCCGTATTCGCCCCAAGAGTAGTAAATCCTCCATGAGCAAGCAATCCAGCCTGAAATATCAATACAATTGTCCCTAAAATTGAAGTTGCAAACGGTCCATACAAAATAGCCGAAAGCCCTACTCCTGTTGGATGCGATGAACTTCCTGTAACTGACGGAATCTTCAATGCCGACAGCACAAAAATGAATGCTCCCGCCAATGCAAGCGTCATTTTATCTTTAATACTTCCCTTAGAAACAACCTGAAGCCTTTTTATTCCCAAAATCCAAAATGGAATACACACAACAAACCACACGATAACCCAATTTATTGGTAAAAATCCTTCCATAATGTGCATTGAATAACCGTTTACACCTATTAATAGCATACTAGTTAAAACTAAAAACAATAATGTTCTCTTTTTCATACTTTCTCCTTCCACAATTTATTTGACATTAGACAATCTAAAAAAAAATCAGCTCAAAGCCGAATTTAATATACGTCAAAATATCCATAATAATTTTATGGAATAAATCAATAGTGATTTATTTTATTGATGTATATCAAATCTTCCCTTCCCAGAAAATTTTATATAAAAATATTAGGTAAGTCTCCTGACTAACTTCATCCTACTTGTACCCTTCCCAAAATATTTACAATATTTCAGTGGATTTTTGTACTTTCGTCAGTTTCACAGTAGTGGGGGCTGTATCGGATTTTAACCGATTTCCTTATTAAGTTTGCAAAACGCCTATTATTCTTTATAAATATTATATTATATTTCCTATATTTGTCAAGCTAGATAATAAATATCTTTCAGTTTATCCATAAACATTTCACGAATAAACTTATATTCTCCCATTCCTTTTAAAACAGCTGTTACTTCATAGCCTTCATTTTTTAATATTGTTTTCCACGAATCTTCATCATCAGAAGACATATCATTTTTAGCATGATCTCCAGCCACTATCATAAGAGGTTTTAATAATATCCTTTTAAAGTCTTTTTCCTTCATTTTTTCAATAATATCCTTAATAGTCACTTTTCCTTCAACAGTAGCTATGAAAATATTATTTTTTCCAGCTTTTAAATATTCATTCTGTAATTTCTGATAAGTACAATCTGCGGTACTTTCACTTCCATGCCCCATAAACACTATGGCATCATTTCCCTCAAGATCATTAAACTTTTCATTTTCTACAATTTTCTTAAAATCATTGTCATCTATCAAAAGCGGCTTTGATATTTTTCCATATTTGTCATTAAGTTTTGAATATTCAATTCCATCTATAATATGCAGCGACATTGTTATTATTTTTTCAAATCCTCTATCTTTCAAAGCTTTCAGCCCTTCCTCCTGATCAAATATGTGAATCCCTTCATTTTTTTCTATTATTCGTCTTATAATTCTTGAGGTATAAGCTCTTTCCACGTTTTCACTCCCATATTTTTCCTCCACTTCCCTTTGAATCAAATCAAGGCATTTTTCCCGTGTATCCCTATGTGATGTTCCAAAACTTGTTACTAAAATAGCTTTTTTCATTTCTTTTTCCTTCCCTTCAAATTAATATTTTTATAAAAAAAGGCATTGAAATTTCCTATGCCTTACTGATTTCCATATTTTTTATTTTCTTCTGCCCTTCAAAAATCCTCCGCCAAGTCCTGGAATACCGCCACTGTTAAACATTTTCATCATTTGTTTCATTTGTTCAAACTGTTTTATTAATTTATTTACATCATTCACTTGAACTCCGCTTCCTTTGGCAATTCTCATTTTACGGCTTCCATTTTTTAGAAGTTTTGGGTCACGTCTTTCCTGAACTGTCATTGAAAAAATGATTGCTTCAACCTTTTTCATTTCCTTTTCAGCCATTCCCATGTCAATCATGCTTGTGTCAACTCCAGGTATCATTTTCATAATTCCCGCAATTGATCCCATTTTTCTTATCATTTTAAATTGCTTTAAAAAATCTTCAAAATCAAATTGATTCTTTCTAAATTTTTCCTCCATTTTCTTGGCTTCTTTTTCATCAATGGCTTCCTGTGCTTTTTCTACAAGGGAAACAACGTCCCCCATTCCAAGAATACGTGAAGCAAGCCTGTCTGGGTGAAATGGTGCGATGTCGTCCAGCTTTTCGCCTTCACTTATGAATTTAATTGGTTTCCCTGCAACTTCCTTTACTGAAAGGGCAGCTCCTCCACGAGTATCTCCATCCAGTTTCGTAAGTACAACCCCAGTAATATCAAGCTGTTCATTAAATTCCTTTGCCACATTAACCGCATCCTGCCCAGTCATTCCATCAACGACAAGCAAAATCTCATTTGGATTAAAACTGTCCTTTATATCCTGCAATTCATGCATAAGCTGCTCATCAATGTGTAATCTTCCTGCCGTATCAATAATTACATAAGTTGCATGCTCCGCCTTTGAAGCCTCAATTCCCTGTTTTACGATTTCCAATGCATCTGTACTCTCATCAATCGTAAATACTGGAACTTTCACCTGCTCTCCCAATACCTTTAATTGCTTTTTAGCAGCAGGTCTATAAACATCTGCTCCAATTAAAAACGGCTTTTCCCCTTTTGATTTCAGATGTTTAGCCAATTTTCCAGAAAATGTAGTTTTCCCAGCTCCTTGAAGTCCAGAAAGCATTATAATTGTAGGATTTTTCTCAGCTTTAGCAATTGAAACATTTGAACCTCCCAGCACTTCTACCAATTCATCATTTACAATCTTAATGAATTGCTGTGTTGGATTAACCCCGCTAATAACCTGTTCCCCAAGAGCTTTTTCCCTAATTTTTGCCACAAAATTCTTAGCCACAGTATAATTTACATCTGCCTCAAGCAATGCCAATCGCACTTCCCTTAAAGCATCTTTCATGTTATTTTCAGTCAACTTTCCCTGGCCGCTGACTTTTTTAAATATATCCTTAAATCTATCTCCTAAATTATTAAACATTATTAATTTTTCTCCTTATTTTTATAATTATTTGTAAAAGTCTATGAAATTCAATTAATACAATATTTTTAAAACTTTATTTTTTTAATTTTGCTGAATATAGGATAACATATTATAGGAGAAAAAACAAGATAGAGAAATAGAGTTTATATAGGCAAAAATTCTTATTTAATCGAGAAAATTTAAAATTTATCTAGCAAAATATTTATAAATTTACCAAAAATATTGCTAATAAATGAAATTCAAATAAAAATCATAAGGATAAAAAACTTTTATTCACTAAAATATATCCAATCCTTTGGGCAGGAACTAATACTATTTCCCGTTAAAGTAATGGAACTATTGTAAATTCTGTTTAATAAGCGGTCTTGACCTCTTGCCAGAAAATGAATAAAAATATCTTCCATTTTTTAAATAGGGTTTAGTATAAAGTGATTTTGATATAATAGAAACGAGGTAATTAAATATGACAAAAATGAATTTTATAAAAAAGGAAAATAAAAAATTTACTTTGCTTTCAATCTTATTTTTAGTTTTAAGCTGCTCTAATAAAACTGGAAATAATTCAGAAAGCATAGGTAACACAGCAAATACTGAACAGCAGAAAACAATTTCACCAGAAGAGCTGAAAAAATATACTAAGAATGCGGCACAAATGCAAGATGCCTTTGTAGGCGTGCATAATAGCGTTAAAGATTCAATCGTAAATATTAGAACGAAAAAAACTGTTACAGTAAATACTTACAATCCTTTGGAAGAATTGCTATATGGACGTTCTGGAGGTCAAGAAAAACGTGAATCTGGTTCGCTTGGTTCAGGATTTGTAGTTTCAAAAGATGGGTATGTTGTTACAAATAATCACGTTATTGACGGTGCAGATGAAATTTATGTGAAATTTTCAAATGGACGTGAATACCGTACAAAACTTGTAGGAACTTCGCCTGAAGTTGATATTGCCGTATTAAAAATAGATTCAAACGAAACATTTAAACCGCTGGAATTTGCAAATTCAGATCAAGTTCAAATTGGACAATGGTCAATTGCCTTTGGAAATCCGTTAGGATTAAATGACTCAATGACTGTTGGAATCGTAAGTGCTGCTGGACGTAGTTCACTAGGAATTGAAGAAATTGAAAACTTTATTCAGACTGATGCCGCAATTAACCAAGGAAATAGTGGAGGTCCATTAATTGACATAACAGGAAAGGTTATAGGAGTAAATACTGCGATTTATTCACAAAGTGGAGGAAGTGTAGGAATCGGATTTGCAATTCCTGCAAACTTAGTAATGACTGTAAAAGATTCAATTATTGCAACTGGTAAATTTGAAAAGCCATACATTGGTATATATTTAGGTAATTTAGATGCAGACAAAGTAAAAGCTCTTAACTTAAAATCTTCAAATGGAGTATTTGTAGCTGGTTCTGTTCCAAATGGTCCAGCCGCAGCAGCAGGAATTGCTCAAAATGACGTTATTACGGCAGTTGATGGAAAAGAAGTAAATTCTGCAGGTGCCTTCGTTGGAGAAATAGCCGCTAAAAAAGTTGGTCAATCTGTAAAATTAACTATATTTAGAAATGGAAAACCAACAGAAGTATCAGTAACTCTTGTGAAAACTCCAAATGCCATCGAGCAGCAACGTATTATGCAACAAAGACTGCAACAGCAACAACAACAATTTGATAGATAATAAAAAAATCCCAGTCATTTATTTGACTGGGATATATTTTTCTATCTATTTAAAATTTTTTCAGTTTTTCTTATATCTTTTTCTCTTGAAATAACATTGTATATTTTTTTAATTTCTTCTAACTTATCAATAATCCTTTTATTTTCTTCTCTAGAAAATTTTTTTACTGACAGAAAAAATTTCATAGATCCTTCAAAACTTCTAATAGATTTCGTCAAATAAAGCCATTTTCTAAAAAAAGGAGGTTTTCTAACAATGTCATCAAAGTCAATAAACGCAATTCTTCCATTATTTTTATCCACAAAAAAATTTCCTAAGCTAAAGTCCATGTGATAATATCCTTTTTCAAAAAATTTCTTTTCAAATTTGTACCATAAATCAATTGTTTTGTATGTAATTTCAAAATCATTCTTTTCCATAAGATAATCATAATAGGATATAAAATTTCCATTAAATGTCTTATTTATATTTTCCAAGACAGTTTCTATCTTTATGTGGAATGGAGTATATTTTATAACCTTATACCTTGTTATTTTCATAAAATTCAATTCTGGAAAATCTTTTTTCAAATATTCTGCAACTTTTAAGGAGTTTTTCCCTTTTTCTCTCGTTAAGCCAAAAAAAATTTTTATAGCTTTCCCCTTTTTATATTCATAAGTTTTATAAAAAAAGTTTTTTTTATTATCTGTATTTAAATTTTTACTTTCTTGCATTTTATTATTTTTCCTTTAATTTTATTTTCTTTATTAATTCTAGCATATCTTATTTTTTATTTCAATCGTAGCATATCAAATTTTTTTTTAGAAATAAATAAAGCAAAATAATTAATTTGAAATTTGGTATTTTTGTTGCACTCAAGCGAATTTAGTACGAGAAATAGTATTTTTTTCAGAATATTCTGTATTCAACTTTGTAATATAGTTTTATTATTTAATTTTTTTATAATTTTATAACCAAAAAAACAGATAAATATAAATTTTTTCAAAAATTGATATTGACAATACATTTTATTGAGGTATACTAAAAATATGAAATAAAAAATTTTAATTTAGGCAGTTGTAAAAATAAATGAATGTATAATCAAGGCCCTTTGTCAGAAAATGGGGGAACAAGAAAAATTAAATTACAGAGATATTATATTTATTTAAATTACAAATGGTTAAAAAATTTTAACAAAAGATAGCAAGAAGTCTCCAGTTTCTACAAGCGGGAGATGAATTGCTTTTTTTTGTAAAAAAAAATTGAAAAAAGGATATATTTATGATATAATTTATTCAGTGAAATATTATAAAAGTAGGTAATAATAATGTCATATAATAGTAATTATCATTCAGTATTTGATATAAATTATCATATGATTTTTTGTATAAAATATCGAAGAGAAGTAATTAATGATGAAATTTCTAATAGATTGAAAGAGATTTTTGAAAGAATATGTCCGAAGTATAACATTGTTCTTAAAGAATGGGAACATGATGTTGATCATATTCATATGTTGATTAATGCTATGCCTAATACTGAACTTTCTAAGTTTGTAAATACTTACAAAAGTGCTTCCAGCAGGTTGATAAAAAAAGAATTTCCTGAAATAAGGGGAAGATTGTGGAAAGAATATTTTTGGAGTAGAAGTTACTTAGTTGTAAGTGTTGGAGGTGCACCGTTAGAGATAATTAAAAAATATATTCAAAATCAAAAGGAGGTGTAATTTTATGAAATATAATTTAGCATTCAAATACAGAATTTATCCAAATAAGGAGCAAGAATTATTGATAAACAAGACTTTTGGATGTGTTCGTTTTGTTTACAATACGATTCTGTATACTGCTAATAAAATTTATGAAGAAACTGGGAAGAATAAAATAATTACACCTGCCAGTTTGAAAAGTGAAAATCAATTTTTAAAAGAAGTAGACAGTCTGGCACTTTCAAATGCTCAATTAAATGTAAAACGATCGTTTACGAATTTCTTTCAAAAGAGAGCGAAATTTCCGAGGTTCAAATCTAAAAAGAATAATGTTAAAAGTTACACGACAAATTGTGTGAATAATTCGATACGAATTGAGAAAGGTAAATATTTGATTTTGCCAAAATTGAAAAAAGTAAAATTGAAATATCATAGAGAAATACCGAAGGATTACAAGATAAAGTCAGTAACATTGACAAACAGTAATGGAAATTACTATGTTTCTATTTTGACAGAATTTGAAAAAGAAATTCAAAAAATGCCAAGTAATGATAAAGTAATTGGGCTTGATTTTTCTATGTCTGAATTATTTGTCAGTTCTGAAAACCAAAGGGCTGATTATCCAAGATATTTTAGGATGTTGGAGAAAAAATTGAAAAAATTACAGAAATCATTATCGAGAAAAGTAAAATTTTCTAAAAATTGGTATAAACAAAAAATGAAAATATCAAAATTGCATGAGTATATCAAAAATTGTCGAAGAGATTTTCTACATAAATTATCAAAAAAATTGTCTGAAGAATATAATGCTGTGGTTGTTGAGGATTTGAATATGAAAGGGATGAGTCAGGCATTAAATTTTGGGAAAAGTGTAGAAGATAATGGATGGGGAATGTTTTTGAAAATGCTTGAGTACAAGTTGATGTTTTTAGGGAAACAATTTTTGAAGATAGATAAGTGGTTTCCATCATCGAAAACTTGCAGTAAATGTGGAAATGTTAAAGAGGAACTGAAATTATCAGAAAGAAGTTATAAATGTGAGTGCTGTGGGATTGAAATTGATAGAGATTACAATGCGGCACTGAATATAAAAGATATTGGAAAAGAAATGTTGAAATATTAGGAAATAAAAAAACAGGGTAGGAACTACCCGAAGAGCTTGGTAAATATATTTGGCTAACAAAAGCAGATACTTCCCAAGAAGCTCCCGCTTCTAAAAGCGGGAGTAGTTCACCTTAGTTGGTTTAGGTATTTTGGGACTATGTCTTGCAATCTTGTACATTCAATTAAATCTTAAATATCACGCTTCTATTGTTTTGCCAAGTGGTGGAAATGATGGCGGTGGAGCCGGAATTGCAGAAGAAGCTGACGATGAATTGGAAGGACTATAGGAGGTAAGAAAAATGGCAGAAAATAATGTAGAAAAAAAATTAACTGATAAAGATTTGAAAAGCATGTATTGGAGATCTACTACTTTATTAGGTTCTTTTAACTTTGAAAGAATGCAGTCAATGGGATTTTGTGTAACGATGATTCCTGCAATAAAAAGACTTTATTCTAAGAAAGAAGATCAAGCAGCTGCATTAAAAAGACATTTGGAATTCTTTAACACTCAACCTTGGATTGGTTCAACTATAATGGGTGTTACGGCTGCGATGGAACAGGAAAAAGCAAATGGAGTAGACATTGATGATGCAACTATAAGTGGTATTAAAGTAGGGCTTATGGGACCACTTGCTGGAGTTGGAGATCCAATTTTCTGGGGAACATTAAGACCAGTTTTAGCGGCACTTGGAGCTTCACTAGCTATTGCTGGAGGAAATTTATTAGGTCCATTGATTTTCTTCATTGGAATAAATATCGCAAGAGTTTTGACTAGATGGTATGGATTAAAATATGGTTATGAAAAAGGTACTGAAATCGTTGGGGATATGGAAGGTGGAGTTATTCAAAAATTAACTCAAGGTGCTTCTATTTTAGGACTTTTCGTAATGGGAGCCTTGGTTTCTAAATGGACTTCAATAAATGTTCCGTTAGTATTGTCTAAATATAAAGATGCGACAGGAAAAGAAGTTGTAACTACTGTCCAAAGTATCTTAGATTCTCTATTGCCTGGATTATTAGCTTTATTACTTACTTTTGCTTGTATGCACTTGTTGAAGAGAAAAGTAAATGCTATTTGGATTATCTTTGGATTCTTTGCAATAGGAATAATTGGATTCTGGTTAGGAATTTTGGCATAATATGTTTAAAAAAATGATTTCAAAAGTAGAAAAATTTGTGAAGGTTCCGCCAAAGGAAGGGTATATTAAAAATAGTTCTATTTTAGTTACAGGGCTTATGATTTTGGGAATGATTTTATATCCATTTACAAAAGGTTATGGAACAATAATAGCTTTAGCAGCGGCGCTAATTGTTATGGCTGGACAAAAGTTGCTGATAAAACAGGCTAAGAATGATTTTCGTGATATGTATTACGCTAAAGACATGTACTTAAAGACTAAAAATACAGAATATTTAGATTTTATAGCAGCTCGTTCTAAACAGATGATTAACGATGTAAAAGTCTTGTCAGATAAAGCGAAGAAAGAAATAGCAGAACTTCAAAAATTTGTTGAAAAATATAAAAAGTAATTTTGTAATTATATTGAAAATATAAACTATAATTTAAATATTTAAGAGGGTGTCTCATAATTCAAAAATAATTTTTGCTAACATAAGTATTATATATTTTAAAAATCAACAGATATTATTTTTATTGATTTTATAAATATAGTAAAATATATAAAATTTATGATTTGTGAATTTTATTTATCTTATGAGACAGCCCCTTTTTTTTCTTTTTTAGAAATGAAATAAAAAATTTAAACTTTTTTATATATTTAAAGTATGATATAATTAAAACATAAATTTTTATGGGAAAAATATTGAAATAGTGAAATAAATAGGAGGAAAAATGTTAGACAGATTGGCACACTTGAGAGAAGAAGTGTTAGAAAAACTTGATAAAGTTGGAACTCTTGAGGAACTGAATGAATTGAGAGTAAAAATTTTAGGTAAAAAAGGAGAATTTACAGCGATAATGAAGGAAATGGGAAATATTGCCGCTGAAAAAAGAGCTGAGTTTGGAAAAACGACAAATGAAATAAAAAATGTGCTATTGGCAAAATTTGATGAAACAACAGCTGGACTTAAGGAAATTGCTAAACAAAAAAGATTAAAAAATGAAACAATAGATGTGACTTTACCTGGAAGAAAAGCTAACATAGGATCGCTTCATCCGCTTACTAAAACAGTTATGGAAATAAAAGATATAGTTTCTTCTATGGGATTTGACATTGTTGACGGACCTGAAGTTGAGTATGTAAAATATAATTTTGATGCATTGAATATTCCCAAAACGCATCCATCGAGGGAAATTACAGATACATTCTATATCAAAGAAAACGAAGTTGTGTTGAGAACCCAAACTTCTGGAATGCAAATTAGATACATGGAAGACAGAAAGCCGCCATTTAGAATGATTTCAATTGGAAAAGTTTACCGTCCAGACTATGATGTGTCACATACGCCAATGTTTCACCAAATGGAAGGACTTATGGTTGGAGAAGACGTTTCTTTTGCAAATTTTAAAGCGATCTTGGAAAATATCGTGAAAAAAATATTTGGAGAAGACAGAAAAGTAAGATTTCGTCCACACTTTTTCCCATTTACAGAGCCATCGGCCGAAATGGATGTAGAATGTGGAGTTTGTAAAGGAGCTGGATGTAGAGTTTGTAAAGGGACTGGGTGGCTTGAAATTTTGGGAAGCGGAATGGTAAATCCGAAAGTTCTGGAAGGTGTTGGAATTGATCCGAAAAAATATCAAGGTTTTGCATTTGGGCTAGGGCTTGAAAGAATTACAATGCTTAAATATGGAATTGATGATTTGAGAGCATTTTTTGAAAATGATGAGAGGTTTTTGAATCAATTTTAATTAGTATTGGGGGAGAAAAAATGATATATAAGGTTGATGTTAATTCAAATTTAATAAATAAATTTAAAAAAGAAGTCAAAAAAATTGGAAAAAATGAAAATGAAGTATTATCTGCTTTGTTGCAGGAATATCTGGAAGATTTGAAAGATTCTGAAGATTTGGATAAAGCAATTGAGGAAAATGATGGAGAATTTTATTCTAGTGATGAATTTTGGGATTTAGTAGGTGTATAATGGCTTATATTGTAGAATATGATAAAAGAGCATTAAAGAGTATATTAAAATTGGATAAAAAATCCCAAAAGCAAATAAAAACTTATATCAAGGAAATAATTGAAAAACTTGAAAATCCAGGTAGTCAGGGAAAAGCACTACAAGGCAAACATAAGGGAAAATGGCGATATAGAGTTGGAAATTACAGAATCTTAGCTACAATCATTGATGAAAAAATAACAATTTATATTTTTGATATCGGGCATAGGAAAGAGATTTATAAATAAATTTAAAAAGCGGAGAAAAATATGAAAATACGTAGATTTGAAGAAAAGGATGCTAAAAAAGTATCTGAATTGATTATTGATACATTGCGGAAAACAAATATAAAAGATTATTCTGCTGATTCAATAGAAAATCACGTAAATAATTTCCAGCCTGAAAATGTTCTTAAAAGAGCCTCGTGGACACATTTTTATGTTGCGCAAGAAAAAGGCAATATTATTGGATGTGGTGCAATTGCACCATATTGGGATAAAATTGATGAAAGTTCTTTATTTACTATTTTTATCTTGCCTGAATATCAGGGAAAGGGAATAGGACGAAAAATTATTGAAACATTGGAAAAAGATGAATATTTTTTAAGAGCCAAAAGAATCGAAGTACCTGCATCTATTACAGGTGTCCCGTTTTATAAGAAAATGGGATATAGTTGCAAAAATGGAGTGAACAAAGCAGATAATGAAGGAATTGTAAGAATGGAAAAATTTAGAAAAGATAAAGAGAGATAATTTTTGAAAATGAAGGAAAAAATATTAGGAAAAACAGTTGGAAAAGCTGGAATTTCACAAGTTTTGATTATAAAAACCACATTTATTATGGCAATTTGTATTATTTTGGGATTTTTCGTTGTAATTTCGTCGCTTGTGAACTGGGGGAAAAATTATTTTGAGTTTTTATTCTGGATTGGAATATTTATTATATCACTTGCACCAATTCAGTTTTTATGGCTAAAAATGGAAGAAAGTTCGGTTGGAAAATATATTTTTTATGAAAATGGCTTTGAAAGTATCTTGAAAAAGAAACAAATATTTTTTAAAGATGTAAAAAATTATTTCTATTTAAATTTGGAAAATGGTTCTGATAATGTTGGATTTCTTGTTAGTGAAGTGGAAAATAAAGAAAATTTAATAAATAATAATTTGGAAAAAATTACAATAAATCTGAAATTAAACAAGATGACTTCAAGCTTGTTTGTAAAAAATTATGTTGAATTTGTTTTTAAAGATAAATTGAGCAAAGATTTAAAAAATAAGAATGATTTTGACTTTAAATTCGGAATTATTGAAGAAAATAATTTAATGAAAGACAAAATTTTTAGTTTAAATATGGATAAAAACTTGGAAAAAGTCAAGATACATAAATATATTTTTTTAAATAAAGATGAAATTAGAGTGGAAAATCAAAATGGAAAACTTTTAGAAAATTATTTTTGGAAGGAAATTGGAAAAATTACGGTTTTAGAAAATAAGAACAATAAAAATATACAAATTGAGAAGAAAACGGGAGAAATTGTTTTTTCAAAAAATATGAAGTATATAGAAAAACCTGAATTATTTATAAAAGTAGCAAAAAAAATATTTTTAAATTTTATAAATAAATAACTATTAATAAATATTTTTTCTATAATTTTATGTTTTTTCTTTTTTATAAAGCAAAGGGGAACAGTCGCTATCCCTTTTTATTTCGCAATATTAATTATTTCAATTTCTTCAAATTATAACATCTGAATATTTTGGCGAAAGTGCTACGCACTAATCCCAGCTTGTCTAAGCATTTTTTTGAAATAAAATTGAAACTCGCTTTTTAATAAAAGTTATTATAAACTCTCTAAATTTTAGTAATTTAAAAATCTTGAAAAAGCTCAGACAATCAATTTTATTCCAAAAAAATCACGACATTTTAATTTAATTACAATGATTGTTTGATTAAAACAAAAATCAAGCAAAATTTCGTTAAAAGAAAAAGAACTGTTTGAGATTTTTGAATGTAATTTAAATTGTAATTACTTAAAGAAATGAAATAATCTTTATTAAAAATCGAGTTTTCTTTTATAAGAAAGTTTTGCGTAAAGCGTGGGTGCAGGGAGATGGCGTTTGATCTCCCTGCTTAGAAAAACTTATGATAAATAAAAAAAGAAAAAATAATTACTAATCAAAAAACTTGGATTACCATTTATTAATAAGATAGATTGTATAATATATTTGAAATAAAAAAAAGAAAAATAAGGAGAGAAAAAATGCTAATTTCGTTAAACTGGTTAAAGCAGTATATAGATTTAGATGGAATAGGAATAAATGAAATGGAAAATGCCTTGACTATGATTGGTCAGGAAGTAGAAAAAATTGAAGTTTTAGGGGGAAATTTAGAAAATGTCGTAACGGCACAAATTATTGAAAAAGAGATGCACCCTGATTCTGACCATTTGACGATTTGTAAAGTTGATAATGGAAAAGAAATTTTGGAAATCGTGTGTGGGGCACCTAATCATAAAGCTGGGGACAAAGTTGTGATGGCACAGGTTGGGGCAAAATTAGCTCCAGATTTTGTTATTAAAAAAGGTAAAATTAGAGGTGTAGAATCGAACGGAATGTTGTGTTCTGAAGAAGAATTAAATATTGGGAAAGATTCTTCTGGAATTATGATTTTACCTGAAGATACACCAGTTGGAGTGCCTATGAAAGAGTATTTGGGAATCAATGATACAGTTTTTGAATTGGAAATCACTCCAAATCGTCCTGATTGCTTGTCGCACATTGGGATTGCAAGAGAGCTGGGAGCTTATTATAATAAAGAGGTTAAATATCCAAGTTTTGCGATAAATTCGGAAAGTTCTGAAAAGACAGCTGATAACATTTCGGTTGAAATAGAAGACAGCAATTTGGCAAAAAGATATGTGGCTAGAATTATTAAAAATGTTACAGTTAAGGAAAGTCCAAAATGGTTGAAAGAAAGAGTGGAATCTATTGGAATTAGAAGTATTAACAATATTGTAGACGCTTCAAATTTCATAATGATGGAATTGAATCAACCGAATCATACTTTTGATTTGGATAAAATTGAAGGTGGAAAAATTGTTGTTAGAGCGGGACATGAAAATGAAAAATTGGTTACGCTTGATGAGCAAGAAAGAGAATTGAATAGCGATGATATCGTGATATCTGATGGTGTAAAAGCAGTTGCACTTGGTGGAGTAATGGGTGGAGAAAATTCTCAAATTACTGAAAATACGAAAAATATTTTGCTAGAAGTGGCAAACTTCAATTCACAAAATGTCAGAAAAACTTCAAGAAGATTGACTTTATCAAGTGATTCTTCATACAGATTTGAAAGAAGAGTGGATGAGGAAAATGCGATTAATGTGATAAATAGACTTGCGAACATCATTCAAGAAGTAGCGGGTGGAGAAATTTTAGAAGGAGCAGTTGACAATTATCCAGTTCCATATAAGAAAAAAACAGCTGCATTAAACTTTGAGAGATTGAACCGTTTTGTTGGGAAAAATATTCCACGTGAAACAGTTATTGGAATATTGACTAGACTTGAAATCGAGGTTGTGGATAATGGAGAAACATTGACATTGACAGCACCTACTTACCGTGATGACTTGGAAAATGAGCAAGATTACTTTGAAGAGGTTATTAGAATGTACGGTTTTGATAACATTGAAAATATTTTGCCAAAATTGGATATCAGTGAAAAACCAGTTATTGATACAACAAAACTTTCTACACAAGTGAAACTGATTGCGGCAAATGCTGGGCTTAAAGAAGTTATCAATTACAGTTTTGTACCAAAAGATGCGATGGAAAAAATTAAATATACAAGCGTTGAAAGAGAAAATTTAATTGATTTATTAAGACCAATTACAGAAGATTTTGTAACATTACGTCCAACATTGCTTTATAGCTTATTAAAAAACGCTAAAGAAAATATGAATAGAAATGCTACAAATATTAGATTTTTTGAAGTTAGTAGAACTTTTGTGAAAGTAGAAGAACTGGCTAAGGAAGAAGTAAAATTGGGAATAATTCTGGCTGGAGAAAACGACAAGACATTATGGAATCCAAAACCTATTCCTTATGATTTTTATGATTTAAAAGGGATTGTGGAAGAAATTTTCACACAATTAAAATTCAATAATTATGTGATAAAACGTTCAGAGCAAAGTCAATTCCATCCAGGTCGTTCAGTTGACGTATTTGTTGGTCGTGAATTGATTGGAAGTTTTGGGGAAATTCATCCAGACGTATTGGAAAACTTTGATTTAGGAAAAACATCAGTTTTAGTTGGAGAATTTAACATTGACTTGATTCAGAAATATATTGGTAAAAAAATTAAATATCAAGGAATCGTGAAATATCCAGCAGTGCCAAGAGATTTTGCGTTCGTTATGAGAGAAGATATTTTAGTTGGAGACGTTTTAAAAACTATTCAAAAAGTTGATAAAAAAATCGAAAAAGTGGAATTATTTGACATTTATCAAGGTTCAGGAGTGTTGCCAGGAATGAAGAGTGTGGCAATTAGTGTAATCTTGAGAGATAAAAACAAAACACTTGAAGAAAAGGAAATAGTTGATATTTCAAATAAAATCGTGGCTAAAGTTGAGAAAGATTATGGAGCGGTTTTAAGACAGTAAGAATATAAAAAAGGGGGAAATTGGGTGTTAAAAATTGTAACTTTGCCATTTAATGAAAGGATGGAAGAATTTGAGCAGGGAAAGTTGGAAAGGGTGCTGGGAAATGTTCAGATTGTGAAGTATCAGGCTGAGCTAGTGAAAATTGAGGGGAAATATTACTGGACGGCTTTTGTTGAATATGAAAAGGCAGAGAAGATTGATAAGAATAACTTTTCACCAAATGGGAAAGAAACCAAAGACAGTAATAGAAATCACGAGGAATATCTTTCAGAAGAGGAAGCTGAGCTGTATAAGATTTTGAAGGAATGGAGAGCTGGAGAAGCACAAATACTAGGCTATCCACCTTACATCGTCGCTTCAAATCAGCTTTTAGTCGACATAATAAAGGTAAACCCTACAAATGTTGAAGAACTTTCGCAAATAAGAGGAATGGGGAAACGGAAAGTTAGAGATTACGGGGAAGAGCTTTTGCTGATTTTGGAGAATTTTTATGATATGAAAAGTTGATAGTAAAAAAGGAACTCTGTTTATTATTGAACAGGGCTTCTTTTTATATATGGTATTTTTTAGAATTTAATTTTTTATTATTCAACATAATCCCGATCAATATATTCTAAATTTTTATATCCATTACCATTAAAAGTTATTTTAACAATTCCCTTAGTTCCTCTAAATAATCCATTTCCCATAAAAGGAGGTGCAGGTCCAAAATGGAATATTTTACCAGAGCTTAAACTTTTACATCTGCGAATGTCAAGAACTTTACATCTTTCAATATATCTTGAAAAACTCAAAATACTTAATAAAAAGAAACTTGCTAGAATAATTTTTTTCATAAAAAACACCTCTTTATAATAATTTTTTTATTAGCTCTTATATTATAAATAGTTAATCTTTTTTTTTTTTTTTGAATTTGATTAGAATTGTATAATATAAAAACCTTATTCATTTTTTTTTCATAACACAACATTGCAGAATTTTGGAGCCAATGATTTAAGATAGGTGTGGAGAAATGAAAAAGCTATGCTGAGATTATTTAGTCAATTCAAAAATATTTAAAAATTTAAAATAAATAACGTTTGGATGGTAATTTTATCATCCTTTTTTCAAAAAAAAATATTTAATTATACTAGTCATAAATAGATATAAAAAAATAATTATCTTGTAAATAATTAAATAAACAAGTATAATATAGAATAGTTGTGTTTTAAGATGGAGGAAAAATATGAGAAAAAAGTTTGTAATTTTTTTAAATGGTGAATATAAATATTCACAAGAATTTATGGATAAATTGGTTTCGGAAAATGCAGTTTGCTTTTGTGCGGATGGAGGGGCAAATTTTGCGTTTAAATATGGTAAAATTCCAGAAGTGATTGTTGGAGATCTGGATTCGATTGAGAAAAAAGTTTTGGAATATTATAAAAGTAAAAACATTTTGATAAAAAAATTCCCAAAAGACAAGGATTTTACAGATTTTGAATTGATTTTGAAAGAAATCATTAAAATTGAAAAAGATAATAATTATATGAAAAAAATATTTGTTGTTGGTGGGCTTGGAAAAAGGCTAGATATGACTTTGAGCAATTTATTCATAATGGAAAAGTACAAAAATCTTGTTTTTTTGCAGGAAAATGAAGAAATTTTTTATGCAGAAAAGTCTTTTATCCTAAAAAATAAAAAGAAATATGAATTTTCAATCATTCCAATTAGTAAAAAAGTTGAAAAATTAACCTTGAAGGGCTTTAAATTTGAAACAGATAAAATTGATGTGAAAAGGGAAAGTTCCAGACTTGTGAGTAATGTAATCTGTGGAGATGAGGCAAATGTGGAATTTGAAAGTGGGAAGCTGATAATTATTTTGAAAAATAATAATAAAAATCTTTTATACTAACACCCTCATTTAAAAAATTAAATCTAATTTTTAAGTATCTATATAAGGGATTTTATTTAGAGTTATGAAAAACTGCTTGTTATTAATAAATATTTTTTCATAATTTCATGTTTTTTCTTTTTATATAAGCAAGGGAAATCAATCGCCATTTCCCTTGCAACCCTGGCTTGTCTAAGCATTTTTTTGAAATAAAAACGAAACTCGCTGACGCTCAAACAGTCGTTTTCATTCCAAAAAAATCACGACATTCTATATTAAATTATAAAAATTATTATATTTAAATTTTAGGTTTTACATTTGGAAAATATTAAATAAGCAAAATTTCGTTAAAGGAAAAATAACTGTCTGAGCGTAGTTTTTACGAAGCGAGTTTTATTTTTTCTTTATAAGAAAGTTTTGCGTAAAGCGGGGTTGTAAGGGCATGGCATCTGATGCCCTTACGTTAAAAAAACATATAAATGAAATAAGAAAAAGCATTTATTAATCATAATATTTATAAATAAAATTACAAAAGTCTTTAAGATGGATACTTAATGACTAACTTTAATTAAAGGATATTCTATAAGTACATAGATTATAAATAGTACAATTTTGTAAAAAAGGTTTTAATTCCGTTAATTTTCTAATCTTTATTATTTAAATGGGAAGATGGTATAATAATAGATTTGTTTAGCAACTTATTTTTAAAACTAAAAGCTTATAAAAAAATAAATTTGTAAAAAGGATGTGTATAGATAATGAAAAAATTTAGAATTGAAAAGGAACATCAGAGGATGAAAATCTCGCAGTATTTGCGGGAAGTGCAGAATTATTCAGGGCGAAGTTTGAGAAATGTGGAAGTTTTTTTGAATGGAAAGCAGGTAAGATTGACCAAAAAATTACCGTCACATGGGAATTTGAGAGTTGTAGAGAAGAAAAAGGGGACGGACATTAAGCCGATTAAACTGCCACTTGATATTATTTTTGAAGATGAAGATATTTTGGTTGTGAATAAAGAGCCATTTTTGCTGACACATCCGACACAGAAAAAAGCTGATTTTACACTTGCAAACGGAATTGTAAATCATTTTTTGGAAAAATATGGGGAAGTGAGAGTTCCACGATTTTACAATAGGCTCGATATGAATACATCTGGGCTGATTATTATTGCCAAAAACAGTTTTGCACAGGCATTTTTACAAAATTTTTCGATTTTTGAGAAAAAATATCTGGCGATTGTGAATGGAATTATCGATGGTAACGAAATTGCTAGAATCAATGAAGAACTTGCAAAAGATGGGGAAAAACATAAGATTCAGGATTTAGAAAAGGAAAATTTAAAATCTGAAATTGAAAAAGTTAATTTTGGAGAGATGAAAAAATACGATGAAATGGAGAAAATAGAAAACAATTTAATTCTTGAAAACAAAGATAGTAAAATTGGAGAAAATACAGGTTTTAACAGTAAAAATGCAAAAGATAATTTAAATTTGAAAAATAAAAATGATTTTAATAATGAAATTTTGGAAAAAAATGGAATAAATAAAATAATTATTGAAAGGCGAATTTTTCGAGATAGGGATAATTTGGAAAGAATAATTGATGAGCGGGGTCAATACGCAAAAACAGCTGTAAAAGTATTGAAAACTTACCCTGAAAAAAATGTAACATTAGTAGAATGTGAACTGTTTACAGGGAGAACACATCAAATTCGAGTTCACCTAAAATCCATCGGACACACAATCGTAGGAGACGAACTTTATGGAAATGGCTTAAACAAAGAACTTGGAATAAATAGACAATTTTTGCATGCTTACAAGGTAAAATTTACACATCCTGCAAGCAAAAAGGAAGTTGAATTGGAAATACCAATTTTTTCGGATATAAAAGAGTTTTTGGAAAAATAGAAAAATTATATTTTTTACAAAAAACTATTTTTAAAATAAAAATAACAAATTTATGATTTGAAAGGCAAAAAGAAAGGACAAAAAATGAAAAAATTTAATTTTTCGGTTGATTTGATAAATGATAATATTTTGAAGTCACTTCTGATTTTTTCGATACCCATACTTGTGTCGAATATTTTTCAGCAGCTTTACAATATGGCGGATATTGCTATTGTGGGGCATACTTTGGGAGATAACTCGCTTGCGGCTATTGGGGCTTCGGCGGCTATTTTTGAGCTGATTTTTGGATTTGCGTTAGGAATTGGAAATGGGCTTAGTATGGTTACGGCTAGAAATTATGGGGCGAATAATAGAAATCTTTTGAAAAAATCGGTGGCTGGCTCAATTGTTATTGGAATCTGGATTACTGTGGGAGTAATGATTTTATCACGGTTTATTCTTATGCCAATGCTAAAAATCTTGCATACACCTGAAAATATTATAAAAGAAGCATTTGAATATATAAACATAATAACAATGTTTATTGGTGTAACTTTTTCCTACAACTTGTCGTCAGGACTTTTGCGTGCAATCGGAAACAGCTTTATGTCGCTTGTATTTTTGGTAATTGCCTCAATTTTAAATATTTTTCTTGATATTTATTTTATAACTTCCCTTAAAATGGGAATTGGCGGAGCTGCGATTGCAACAGTTATTGCACAGGCAATTTCGGTTATCTTGAGTATTATATACATTTACGTAAAAGAGCCGATTTTAATCCCTAGAAAAAAACATTTCAGATTTGATAAAAAATTGTACAAGGAACTGCTTGGACAAGGACTTTCTATGGGATTTATGATTGCAATTGTACTTATGGGAACGCTGATTTTACAGTATGCGATAAATGGGTTTGGGTACTTGATTATCGCCGGGCATACTTCGGCAAGAAAACTTATGGGATTTTGCAACATTCCGCTAACTACAATAGCACTCGCACTTGCCACTTTCGTTTCCCAAAATAAAGGTGCAAACAAAGTAGATAGAATCCGAAAAGGCGTATTTTATGCTAATATGATGGATATAATTTTTGCAATCGGAATCACAATTTTTGTATATTTATTTTCCAAAAATATGATTCACCTGATGTCAGGCTCCGAATCTGAAATCGTTCTCCACAATGGCTCAACCTACCTAAAAATCGCCTCCCCATTTTTCACAATACTAGGAATCCTCTTTAACTTGCGATACGCTTTACAGGCTCTCGGAGAAAAATTAATCCCTCTTGTTTCCAGCGTAATAGAATTTTTTGGGAAAATAATCTTCGTAATTTTTGTCGTACCAAAATTAGGCTATTTTGGAGTAATGATTTGCGAGCCGCTGATTTGGATTGTGATGGTGGGGCAGTTGGGAATTGCGTTTTATGGGAATGGGTATATTAGAAAAATGAAATAAAAAAGGATGTCTCATAAGGAGAATAAAAATACAAAATCATAAATTTTATATATGATTATTTTTATAAAATTAATAAAAACAAACATCTTTAATTTCTAAGAATATATAATAAGAATATATAATATATATGTTTTTGGGATTATTTCTAACTTATGAGACACCTCTCTAATTAATCAATAAAATCAGCCATTAATTCGTTTACAACTTCTTTAACAGATTTAATTTCCTTAATAAAACTTACTCCTAAACCGACCGAAATGTATCCATTTTCATCCCCATCAAGCATTCCGAGTTTCATATTTTTTCCTCCACCCTGTTTTAAGAACAGTTCTTCTCTTGTAGCACCGTTTTTATCCATTTCAACTAATTCTGCCGATAGTTTTGTAGGAATAGATCTGTAAAAGTGAGGCAATGTTCTAAAAATATGTAAATCTTCAGCAGTTGTCTTTAGCATTAATTCTTTTACGTTATGTGCTGTTCTTGCTTCTTCTGTAGCTAAAAATCTTGTTCCAAGAAATACTCCTTCAGCTCCAAGTGCAAATGCAGCTCTGACACCACGTATATCAGAAATTCCTCCAGCAGCCATAACAGGAATATTTTTTACAGAATCTACTATTAAAGGTACTATTGAAAAAGTTCCTATCTGCCCTCCTGGAAGCATTCCTCCTTCATCAAATCCTGTTGCAACAAATACATCTGCTCCTAATTTTTCTATAGTTCTAGCATTTTCAACAGTTGGTTCCCCTCTAAAGACTATTTTAATCCCAGCATTTTTTAATCTTTTAAATGTACTTTCAAAATCCATTCCTGCGACTCCGTTTACAAGTGCAACTGGAACTTTTTCTTCAATTATCATATCTAAAAGAGGATTTGTAAATTTCATATCTACATCTACTATTATTACAACACCAAAAGGTTTGTCAGTTAATTCTCTTGTTTTTCTAATTTCTTCCCTCATTCTTTCCATTGTTTCCTGTGGAGAAGGCGTCATTGTTGTTTGACTTGCACTAGGTCCTAAAATTCCTAGTCCACCGGCATTACTAACGGCTGCTACTAGTTTTGCATCTGTTAGCCATGCCATTGGTCCTTGTATTATCGGATATTTGATTCCTAAAATTTCTGTTATTCTATTTTTTTTCATTATTATTCTCCTCTCAATTTTTATTGATTTTTTTGTTTTAAAATATTATAATACATTTACACTAAATATTGAAGTAGGCAATAAAAAATGACATAGTATTAAAAAATGTACTTTTGTGATATGAGGAGGTTTTCTAATGAAAGATTTAAAAAAATACAAAATAAAGAATATTGAAAAGAATAATAGAATATGTGGAATAAATTATACTCAAAAAATTTTTGCAGGAAAATGGAAAATAACAATTATCTGGTTTTTAAAAAATGAAGCCAGAAGATATAGTGAAATCAAAAAGTTTTTATCGAATATTTCTCAAGGTTCACTTACTAAACAGTTAAGGGAACTTGAAGAAGACGGTATCGTGGGAAGAAAAGTTTATCCTGAAGTTCCTCCTAGAGTTGAATATTTTTTGACAGAGAAAGGAAAAAAATTGATTCCTGTCCTCGATACAATGGAAGAATTTGGTAACTTTTATGTTGAGGAATACATAAAAAATAAAAGTATATAGAATTATATTACAAATCTATGATTATACAGAAAACAAAATTAGTTGAATTTTTTTCAGATTTTAATGGATTTAGAGTGGTAATGAAAAACTTAAATTATGATTTTATAAAAAATTTAAATAATAGGGAATCCACAATTAAAACTGAAATCAAAAAAAGAAAGATTTTAGAAGTGCAAATTCAAAAAATAATGGAGTTTTTTGAAACTAATAATGAACTTACACGATTGAAATTAGAAAAACTTTTGAATGTAAAAGAAAGCTGTGCGAGAGATTTGTTAAGATATTTGGTGAAAAATGATATGTTACAAAAAATAGGGGCAACTAGAAATATCAGATATATAAAAACCGTCGGAAAAAAATTAAGCAACGAAAATCACTAAGAAATCGTTGCTTAAAAATTATTGATTATTTTTGTATTTGTGATAATTTAATTTATTGAAAGGTTACAAATTTTTTTGTTATCTGAAATACGGTTTATAGACATTTTAGGTCTATTTTTCTTGTCAAATGAATATGCTAACTTGTAATTAGAAAAAATTTTGGTTTTTTCATTCAAATTTGTAAAATAGATGGCGTTTTCATCTTCTTTTACTTCAAAATTTAATTCTGAAAGTTCAAGGATAACTTTTCCTGTTTTTAAAGCTGCACGAGAATCTATTTGGCTAAAAGCAATATAAGGTTCATTTTCTTTAGTTAAGAATTTGACATAGATAAGTCCTCTAAGCGTACTATCTAGACTGGAACAGTTCCAGACTTTGGAAGATAATATATTAATATCAGAATTAGAAAAATTTAAACTAAAAGTCAGTAAAAACAACGCAAATATAATTTTTTTCATAAAATCACTCCTAAATAATAAATTTTGCATATATTTTATAATATTTTTTTAGGAAAATCAATAATAAAAACTAATATTTAAAATTTCACATTATTTTTAGAACTAAATGCATTTTGAAAAAATCCATCGGACAAGTCAAATTCAAAAATTTCACGGCTGATGTAACCGACAGTTTTGTCGCTTTCGTAAAGTTGAATGAGAAAATCTGCCATTTCTTCGGATGTATGATAGTTTGGATAAGATTTATCATAATCAAAATTAGTCTTACCAGTTGCGACATTTCCAAAGTTAGTTTTGGTTGCGGCGGGTGCTAGGACTTTTGCTTTTAATTGTGCGTTGTTTTGCTTTAATTCTAGTGCAAGTCCTTCTGTGAAGGCGTTTACGTAGAATTTTGTGGCACAGTAGACAATTGCGTTTGGAACGATTGTGTAGCCTCCTGCTGAGGAGATATTGATTAATTGAGAGCCTTTTTCGTTGTGGTAATCTTGGACGTATAAAGAAGATAGCAAAGTTAATGCTTCTACATTGAGATGAAGCATATCTGAAATTTTATTTAAAGGCTGCTCTTTTATATCGCCATACATCCCAAAACCTGCATTGTTTATCAAAGTTTCAATGTGATAATTGTTTAATTTTGAATATAGTTCAGGGATTTTACCGACATCAGTTAAGTCAAAATCTATTACAATAATCTCCAAATTAGGATTTTTCTTCAAAATTTCGCTTTTTAGATCTTCTAGTAAATTCTTTCTCCGTGCAATCAGAATAAGATTTTTATTTCTTTCTGCGAATTTTAGAGCCACGGCTCTACCTATTCCCGAACTTGCTCCTGTTATAACAGTATATTTGGTTTTCATAGTTATTACCTCCATAAATTTGATAAATAAAGGATAGCAGTTAGAGTATAGTATAAGTCAAGAGTTTTTTGAAACTTTTTCCAAAATTAAAGTTTTTTAATAATTTTTGCAGGTGTCCCAGCTACAATCACATTATTAGGCACGTTTTTTGTAACAGTTGAATTTGCTGCAACGACTGAATTTTCTCCAATAGTTACTCCCGCTAAAACTGTAGATCCAGCTCCAATCCAAGCATTTTTCTTTATAATAATTTCTCCAGTCGCAAGTCCTCTTCTTTTGCTTGGTTCTAAAATATGATTTACAGTGAGCAGTGAAACTTTAGGTCCAATAAGCACATCATCTTCAATTGTAATTCCTCCTAAATCAACAAATATTGCTTCTTTATTCACAAAAATATTTTTTCCAAAAGAAATATGTTTTCCAAAGTCAGTTTGAAATGGTAAAGAAACTGTAACAGATTTATTAATTGATTTACCAGTTATTTTTTCAAGATACTTTAATTTTTCTTCATTTGTTTTATATCCATTATTCATTTCAGCAATCAATTTCTCATTTTCCCCTTTGGCGATATGAATTTCTTTAAAAAGTTCATCATCTTTCAAAATTTCATTTACTTTTTTAATTTTTTCTAATAAAGTTTCCATTTTTTCCTCCAAAATTTTTTCTTTAAGTTGTTTTTATTTTACATATTTAGTATAATATAAAACAATAAAAATATCTAATATTTATAACTAATGTTTATATATTAGTTTTAGTTATAGTAAAAAAGGAGACAAAAATGGAATTAAGAGTTTTAAAATATTTTTTAGTTGTGGCAACAGAAAGAAATATTTCTAATGCGGCTAAAATTCTTTATGTTTCACAGCCAGCACTTTCAAAACAATTAAAAAATCTGGAAGAAGAATTGGGTGTTACACTTTTTAAAAGAGGGAATCGGAATATTACTTTAACAGAAGATGGTGTTTATTTTTTAACAAAAGCGAAAGAAATTTTAGCATTAGTTGATACGACAGTTGCCAACTTGACACAAGAAGATATTATTGGAGGAGAGATAAATATTGGTGCAGGAGAAAGTGCTCAAATGGGACATATTTTTAAGATTATTAATGATATGATGATTGATTATCCAAATATAAAAACAAATGTTACTAGTGGAAATGCAGACGAAATGCTTTTAAAACTGGATAATGGAATTTTAGATTTTGCAATTACATTTGGGTTTGTGGATAAAAGTAAATATGAGCATTTGAGTTTGCCTTGGTGTGATAAATGGGGATTGCTTGTGAGAAAGGATAATTTTCTTGCAAAAAAAGATTATATTTTGTCCAAAGATTTAGAAAACATTCCTTTAATTGTTTCAAATCAAACAAATATAGATAATTTTTTAGCTGGCTGGATAGGAAAAAGTATAGAAAATTTTAAGGTTGTAGGTACTTATAACTTACTTTATAATGCATCATTAATGGCAAAGCAGAATATTGGAAGTGTTCTATGCTTTGATGGAATAATAAATACGAGTGAAAGCAATTTGAAATTCATTCCATTAAAACCGGAGCTTGAAACAGAGATGAGCATTATTTGGAAAAAAAATCAAACTTTATCAAATGTTTCAAAAAAATTTTTAGAAAATTTGAAAATATATATTTCTAATTATAACTAGAAATTATAGTTATGTATAAATTAGAAGTATTTGAAATAGTTAAAAAAATGATATACAATTCACTTGTGAAAAACAAAAGAAATAAAACATCAAAACAAAGGAATGTGATAATAATATTAAGAAAAAGGTTATTAGTAACTGCAATATTAGGAATAATAAGTATAGGAGGAAATATTATGGCAATACCTGCAATTAAACAAGTGAAAGATTCGAGTATAAAATTAGAACAAAAATGGGATAAAATTTTTCTGGAAAGTAATAAAGTTGAGCATACGAAAGTTATGTTTAAAAATCGTTATGGAATAACTCTGGTTGGGGATTTGTATGTTCCAAAAAATATTGGAAATAAAAAAATATCCGCAATAGCAATTTCAGGTCCATTTGGAGCAGTTAAAGAGCAATCATCAGGACTGTATGCTCAGACATTGGCAGAAAGAGGATTTGTAACATTAGCATTTGATGGTTCATATACTGGAGAAAGTGGAGGACAGCCAAGAAATGTTCCATCACCTGAAATTAATACTGAAGACTTTAGTGCGGCAGTTGATTTTTTAGGAACACAATCATTTATTGACAGAGATAAGATTGGAATTTTAGGAATTTGTGGATGGGGAGGATTTGCCTTAAATGCAGGAATTTCAGATACTCGTATTAAAGCAGTGGCAACTTCCACTATGTATAACATGACAAGAGTTTCTGCAAAAGGATATAATGATACTGTAGATGTAGAAGCTAGATATAACTTGAAAAAACAATTAAATGAAGCTAGATGGACAGCTGTTGAAAATAATTATGCTGATCTAAATCCAGCCAATAATTTAAGAAAAGAACAAATTACAGCAGAAACTCCAAAATTTATTGCAGAATATTCTAATTACTACACAACAAAAAGAGGTTTCCATAAGAGAGCAGTAAATTCAAATCCAAATGGTTCCTGGACAACAACTGGAATGCTTCCATTGATTAATATGCCAATTTTACAATATGCTTCTGAAATGAGAACACCTACTTTAATCGTACACGGAGAAAATGCTCACTCAAGATACTTCTCAGAAGATGCCTACAAAGCATTAGGAAATAAAAATAAAGAATTATATATCGTAAAAGGTGCATCTCATACTGATTTATATGATGGTGGAAAAAATCATGTAATTCCATTTGATAAAATTGAAAGTTTCTTTAAAGATAATTTGAAATAAAATGATAACTTTAGGCTATTGTATTTTGCAGTAGCTTTTTTTTGTTGTGTAATAGTTTTATAAATTAGTATATGCAATTGTAAAAGTAACAAAGATTGAATAACAGCAGTATTTATAACTACAAGGGGTTAAGACCTCTTATCAGAAGCTAAGAAAACAAGAAAAATGAAATTGTATAAATGATGCATTTATTTAGATTTTTAAATTTTTACAAATGACTATTGTAAGCTGATATTGAAGGAGAAAAAATAGAACAATACAAATAAAGGAATTTTTCAAAAAAAACAGGTTTAACTTCATACACAATAAAATTTTACGAAAAAAATTTATGAGAATTATTTGAAAAGTATTTCTGGAAAATAAAAGAGTTATAAATATAGTAAAATCGCCTTAAAACAGGACTCAAAAGCTATGACTATTTTACTCAAATCCTAGATTTATATAATTTTTAGCAGTTCTATTTTAAACGGGTTCGAGTATATATGAATTAAGGAGTGAATATGCTTACAAATACAAATATAATTTGGAAATTATTTTTCTGATTTTAAAAAAATAGAAAAAATATAAAAAAACACAAAAACTTCATATTTAAAACATAATTTTGTCAAAATTAAATGGTACTATGTGTTTGTTCAAGAGGAACACGAAAAAAAATACAAAAATAGGTACAAAAAAAGTATCAAAAAGATATGGAGGAAATAATTATGAGAAAAATTAGTAAAAAAGGAATTATGGGAATGGCTTTATTAGCATCATTATCAGTATTTGCAGGAACTACAACATTGAAAGGAAATAAAAATCAGATGCCAGTGCAAAATGAGCAATGTCCAGAACCGCCAAAAGATGCAAATGGAAATCCAATGAAACCAGATGAGACAAAAATGAAAGCTGAATTTGAGAAAAGGGAAAAAAGAATTGAAGAATTGAAAAATAAATTAAAATCAGGAAACTTGACATCAAAAGAGGCAGAAGAAATAATTGAAATTTTAAGCAGAAAAGGAAAACATGGAAAAGGCTGCAAACCGCCAAAAGGCGAGATGAAAGGACCTGAAGGACAATTTGATAAAGAGCCGCCAAAAGATGAAAACGGTAATACGATGAGACCAGATGAGACAAAAATGAAAGCAGAATTTGAAAAAAGAGAAAAAAGAATTGAAGAGTTGAAGAAAAAATTAAAATCAGAGAAATTAACATCAAGTGAAAGAGAAGAGTTAGTGGATATTTTAGATAAAATTGGAAAGAGAAGACCTAGAAGACCTGAAGGGAATCCAACTCAAATTGAAAATCAAAATTAGAAATAGGTTGTCAAAAAATCTAAATACTCTTTCCCATTAAAATAATAGAGTTGTCATAAATTCTGTTATGTAAGGAGACAAGTCCCCCCTTGTTAGCAGATTATAAAAAATATAAATTCTGTTTTTTAAACAGAGTTTAGGATAATATAGAAAATATGCTTATTTTAGCAGGGCGAACATATTGCTTGCCAGTAAGCATATTTTTTTGTTTACTATACTATTTTTTATTAAAAAACAATGGTGTTGTTCCAATTCTGTTTAGTAAGTGCCCCTGATATCTTGTAAAAGTAATGAAATTGCCAAATATATATTTTGAGAAAATTTTTATATAGAAAAAATCAATTGTATATGATAAAATATGAGTAATTTCAAGTTTGTAGAAATAGCTTTTCTGAAGTAAAGAGTCTTGGCTCTTATAAAGATAAAAAGAATTGCGTTGCTGAATATATCTACTGTATTTATTGTAATTCTTTAGACTTTTACAAAGCTAAAAAATAAAAAATAAGGAGAAAAAAGGATGAAAATAAATGAAAATAAATTTATGTCAAAACCAAAAGAATTTTTAGTATTAGTTTTATTTATAGTAATCTACTTTTTCTTTCAAAAAACGATATATCCAATATTTGCACTTTTATTCTGGTTAATTTGTGCAATGTCGTTAGCAGGAGCAATTATTAATTCTCTAGAAATTTTAAATCTTCCAGAAATAGTTATTAATATTATTGGTATTGTAATTTCAGGAATTGCTTTGATAATTGTGCTTATACTTGTATTTTACTTGGGATATTTGTGCAGTAAATTTTTGAAAAAAATGAATAAAACTGTATTAGGTGGTGCAATGATAGCAATTTTAATTTATTTTGTGTATAAAATTTTTACAGAAACAGATGAGAGTACAGCAATGTTTGCACCAACAGCACGGGAAGTACATATTTTCTGTACAGCATCACATATTTTTTATACAATCGGAGTATTTTTTAGCGACAGAGTCAAAAAAATATTAAATCATATAAAATTTAAAAGAAAAAATAAATAAAAGAAGGAGAAGAAAAATGAAAAAAAATACAGATAAACTTATGACGAAACCAAATAATCCTTTAGGATTAATTTTATTTGCAATAATTTATTTTTTTATTCAGGCGGGGATATATCCAGCATTAGCATATTTATTTTGGTTTGTTTCTGCATTATTTTCTACAGCACTTTTTTTGGTAGCTCCAGAACATATTTTGAAGATTTTTGTAATTGTGTTTTCAGTGACTTGCTTGATAATAGTATTGGGAATTATGTACTTTTTAGGATATTTGTGCAAAGGATTTTTGAAAAAAATGAATAAAAAGGCATTAACTTGGATAATGATTGTAATATTGGTTTATTTTGTGTTTAAAGCTCTTTTTGAAAACAAAAATAGTTCGATAATGTCTTATTTGACAAATGGGAAGAAATATATATTTTGTACAATATCACATATTTTATTTATAATTGGAGCATTTTATAGCGACAAAGTTAAGAAAATTCTAGGCAGTATAAAATTTAAAAGAAAATAGTAATTATTTTTATAAATCCAATTTGTTTATGGCATTTTTATCTGCTATACTTATTTTAGTAGAAACAGATAGTTTGTTTATAAATAAATTGGAAATTTTTTATATAAATTAAAAATAGGAGTAGGATTTATGGGAAGAAATCATAAAAATATAATGCTGCTTGGAACAGGATCAAATGTAGGGAAAAGTATAATTGCAGCAGGGCTTTGCAGAATATTTTATCAGGATGGGCACAGTGTAGTTCCGTTTAAGTCGCAGAATATGGCTTTGAACTCATTTATTACAAAGGATGGAAAAGAGATGGGGAGAGCTCAGGTGGTACAGGCTGAAGCCGCTAATATCGAGCCTCAGGCATTTATGAATCCGATATTATTAAAGCCTACGACAGACAGAAAGTCACAGGTTATTGTGAATGGGAAAGTTTATAAAAACATGGATGCAAGGGAATATTTCGCCTATAAGCATAATTTAAAAAAGGATATAATGGCGGCGTACAATCACATAAGGGATAATTTTGATATTTGCGTGCTGGAAGGGGCAGGAAGCCCTGCGGAAATTAACTTGAAGGAAGATGACATTGTAAATACAGGGATGGCGGAAATGGCTGATTCGCCTGCTATCTTGGTTGCCGATATTGACAGAGGGGGTGTTTTTGCGGCAATTTATGGTACAATTATGCTGCTTGAAGAAAGTGAGAAAAAACGTATAAAAGGTGTAATTATAAACAAATTTAGAGGGGACAAAAGCCTTTTGACTCCTGGAATTGAGATGATTGAAGAACTGACAAATGTGCCTGTTCTGGGAGTCGTGCCGTTTGTACCACTGGGAATCGAGGAAGAGGACAGCCTGGGAATTGACAAGTATAATGTGAAAAAAGAAGGGAAAATTCGGATTTCAGTTATTAAACTAAAACATATATCGAATTTTACTGATGTTGATGCACTTAGCCATTATAACGATGTTTCCTTGAAATATGTTACAAAAAGTTCTGAACTTGGAGATGAGGACATTATTATTATTCCCGGTTCAAAAAATACTGTGGAAGATATGAAGGATTTAATTGATAAAAATATAAGCAGGGAAATTATAAGGCTTGCAAAAAGAGGAACGATAGTATTTGGAATTTGCGGTGGTTTTCAAATAATGGGTCAAAAAATAATGGATCCAAAAAATATTGAATCTAATCTAAAGGAAATCTCAGGCTTAGATTTACTTGACATAGAAACAGTTATGGAAACGGCAAAAACAACAACACAGTATGGAAATAAAATAAAAAATGCAGATGGAATACTGAATGGAATGGAAGGCATTGAAATAAAAGGATATGAAATACATCAAGGCTACAGCTATCCTGTAAATGAGGAAAAAACCGAGATAAAATGTATCTTTGACGATGAAAAGCTAAAAGGTGCTGTAAAAGGCAATGTTGTCGGAACCTATATTCATGGAATATTTGACAATTCTGAATTTACAAATCATTTTCTGAACAAAGTGAGAAAGTTGAAGGGGCTTGACAAAGTGAATGAAGATTTTAGCTTTAAGGAATACAAGAATCGAGAATACAATAAATTGGCACAGATTTTGAGGGAAAATGTAGATATTGATAAGGTTTATGAAATAATGGGAATTAAATAAAAGTTCTTGTTTGTCAAAATGGAGGGAAAAATGGATTTTCATGGTGGAAACATTTATAGAATATTCAGGGAAAAAAATATAACAGAAATACTGGATTACAGCTCAAATATAAATCCTTACGGAGTGCCTGAGAGCCTAAGACGTAAGATTACAGAAAATATTGGGATTCTTGAAAGGTATCCTGATCCTGACTATGTGGAATTGCGTGAGAAATTAGCAAAGTTAAATAACGTTGATATTTCAAATATTACTGTTGGAAATGGGGCAACAGAATCAATATTTTTGTTTATGAAAGTGTTAAAGCCAGAAAAAGTATTAATTGTGTCGCCTACTTTTGGAGAATATGAAAGAGCGGTTAAGGCTTGGGATGGTTCTGAAATTAGGAAAATTGAAATTGAATATTTTGAACTGGAAGAAAAAGATGAGTTTTTGCTTAATATTAGAAAATTAAAAAAGGAACTTAAAAAAAAATACGATTTATTAATAATTTGCAATCCAAATAATCCAACTGGAAAATTTTTGAAAATGGCTGAAACAGAGGAAATTCTGAGAGAATGCAATAAATATGATACGAAGTTGTTTATTGATGAGGCATTTATTGAATTTTTAGAGGATGGACTAAAGGAAAGTATCGTAAATAGTGAAGAAAATAAAAAAAATTTGTTTGTAACTCGTGCATTTACAAAGTTTTTTGCTATTCCAGGACTACGATTGGGATATGGAATTTATTTTGACAAAAATTTAGAAAAGAAAATCGCTGAAAAAAAAGAGCCGTGGAGCGTGAACAATATCGCTGAAATGGCTGGAATAACGGTGCTTGATGATGTTGAATATATTGAAAAAACATTGAAATGGATAACGAAAGAAAAAAAATATATGTATGAAAAACTAAATGAAATTTTGGGGATAAAGGCTTATAAGACAGAAGTAAACTTTATTTGTGTAAAAATAAAGGATGAACAGGCTTCAAAAGGTATGACTGTGAAAAAATTGAAGGGAAAAATGCTGGAAAGGGGGATTTTGATTAGAGATGCTTCTAATTTTAAGTTTCTGGATGAAAGATTTTTTAGGATGGCGATTAAGGATAGGAGAAGTAATGATAGGATTATAAGGGTTTTAAAGGAAATATTGGCTGAAAGAGGCTAAAATTTTTGTTACTAAATAAATAAAATATGATTTCTATTTATATGTTTCTTATTTCTAAAATTTACTAATCAAGATGATAATAATAGACAACACTGTCAAACAAAAAGAAAAATTTAATAATTAATACTTTGTATAGTAAATATGTTATGATATATTTAAAAAATTTCTTAAAAGTGTCAAAAAGGAGTAAAAATGCAATTTAAAATTAAATGGAAAAGAGTTTATGAAAAAGTTGAAGAGATGGATGGTTTTAGAGTGTTAGTTGATAGATTGTGGCCTAGAGGATTAAAGAAAGAAGATGTAAAGATTGATTATTGGGCAAAAGCTATTACGCCATCAAAAGAATTAAGGGAAAGTTATCATAAAGAAATTATTGATTTTAAAAGTTTTTCAGAAAAATATAGGGCAGAATTGGATAAAAATACTAATTTTAAAGAATTTGAAGATACAGTATTGAAAGAGTTAAAAAAAAGGAATGTAACATTGATTTATGCAAGTAGAATTCCAGAATTGAGTCATATTCCTGTATTGAGAAAATTTATTGAGGAGAAATTGAGAAAGTAGAATTTGTAAAAATGAATAATAATAGGGTTTCAAGTGCTTTTATCAAAGATAAAATCTAAAAATTTCAATAAAAAATTATCAAAGAAAGGAAAGTGAAATATGAAAAAAGGCAAATTTTATGGGATCGGAGTAGGAGTAGGAGATCCTGAAAATATAACGATTAAAGCAGTAAAAAGATTGCATGAAGTAGATGTAATTGTGTTGCCTGAGGCAAAAAGCGGGGAAGGGAGTACGGCTTTTAATATTGTAAAAGAGTATGTAAAAACTGATGTGAAACAGCTGTTTTTAGAATTTCCGATGATAAAAGATGTGGAAGCAAGAAAAGTTTTTCGAAAAAATAATGCTGACAAAATAAGTGTTGAACTTGAAAATGGGAAAAATGTAGCATTTTTAACAATTGGAGATCCAATGACTTATAGCACATATACTTATGTTTTGGAGCATATTGCAGACGATGTGGAAGTTGAAACTATTGCGGGAATAACTTCATTTAACAGCATTGCAGCAAGGCTTAATATACCGTTAATGATCGGAGATGAAGATTTAAAAGTAGTTTCTGTCAATAAAAAGACTGATATTTATAAAGAAATTGAGAATAATGATAATTTAGTGTTAATGAAAATTAGCCGAAATTTTGAGAAAATAAAAAAAGCGATAATTGAAACTGGGAATAAAGAAAATGCTGTAATTGTTTCAGATTGCGGGAAAGAGAATGAAGTTGTTTATTGGGATATTGAGAAAGTGGAGGAAGTTCCTTATTTTTCGACAATGATATTGAAGAGGGAAGGAGTTAAGGAGTGGAAGAGATTTCTAAAAATACTTTAAGAAAAATAGAACTGGCAAAGTTTATAATTCTTCAAATTTTATTTTTTGCATTTTATTTTTGGGTAGGAAAATGTGACTGGGATTATGGTTTTGATTTGCCATTTCGGTTATTATTTGGTGGAATATTTTCAGCAATAACAGGAATAGTTTTTGGATTGATATTTTATTTAATGGGGAAAAAATCGGAATATGAAAATGATAAAATTTTGAAATTGCCAATATTTTTTATAATTTTATCAATAATATTATTATTTAGAATAGACATTATTGGAGTTATAAAATTATGTTTTTTCAACGGATTATTCATTTTAGGAATATTTAGAAGTAAAATAAAGATTAGCAGTTATTTGTCCAAAGTTTCTAAAATTATATTATGGTTTATTGTAATGTATTTTTTTATTCCTATTCTTTCAATTATTTTTTCAATTTTCTTCGCAATCTTTTTTTTAATAATAGAAAGTATTTTGAAAATTGGGGGAAGTTTTGGTCAATACAGAATTTTAGTTCCATTTTTTCTTGTCAATGTATTTTTCGGACTTTTTATAAAAAAATATTTTGATAAAGAAGAAATTGAAGTTGTAAGAATATTGACAATAACAGGCTGTCTAATAATTATGGGAATATTTATTTTTATGGGCTTTAACTGGTACAAAGAAGATTACCACGCAATAATTTATACTTTTCCGTATAAAGTTTTGATGTATTTAGAAGAAGGTGAGAACAGCATTGAAAAATTTGGAATTATAAAGACGCTGGAGTCGAGGTATTTTGTTTATGCGATGGTTGTTAATATGGGATTTTATTTGGGAACTTTGAAAATAAATAATAAAAATAAAAGGAAAAATTGTGTTGAAAACAAGATTGATGGGGATATTTAATAAGAAGTAGTTAAAATTTAAGAGCTAAAAGAAAGAAGGAATTATTATGAAAAAAATATTATTTGTTTTGTTACTTGGAGTAGCAATTCAAGGACTAGCAGAAACAATTGTAAAAGGAACTTATGATACGAAGAAAAAAAGATACATAGAATTAAGTCAAATTTTTGAAAAGGAAATAAATTTGAGTTATGTATTGCCAAGTGATAAAAAGAATATAGTAACGTATAAAACTGAAAATTATGATATTTTAGTGAGAAAAAGTGATCTATTGGAATTATACAATAAAAATAGGGATAAAAAAGAAAATAATATAAAAAATAATATTTCGGATAAGGATAAAAAATTGGATTATGTTCGTAATTATATTGCTGAATTGGTGGAAAACAACAAAGCAGTTATTTATGAAAGAAAAACAAAAAAAGAAATAAAAAATATTGTAAAAGTAAAATACAATAACGATATTTACTATGATGCGGGAAGAGGTTCAAATTACGATGGTTATAAATTTTATACAGATAAAAGTTTGTCGCAGGAAATCATGAAATTTGATATTATAACACAATTTGGAGTTGCACTTCACAGCAGTTTGGGAGATAATCCGTATAATAGGGAATTGACAGAAAAGGAAAAAGAATATAGAGAAAAAAATGGAAACCATTTTGAAGAATTAAAGGGATTGTATGAGAAAGCCGTTCAAAATCCGAATGTTGAACAAAAAATTAGTTATTAGTTAAATATGTTTGATAAGTTATAAATTATTTTTAGAATTTAATATAAATAGGGGGTTAAAATGGGTAAAATTGAAAAAGGAATTGAAAGTAATATGGTTTATTTGCAAATCAAAGAATTGATGGAAAATGCAAGGAAACAGGTGTCTGTAAAGATTAATAATATTCTTGTGCAGACTTATTGGAAAATTGGGAAAATTATTATAGAAGATGAGCAGGAAAATAATGAGAGGGCGGAATATGGGAAAAAACTTTTAAAAGAATTATCAAAAAAATTGACAAAAGAATATGGAAAGGGCTTTTCAAAATCAAATTTATTTAATATGAAAAAATTTTATTTGAAATATCAAAAATTCCAGACAGTGTCTGGAAAATTGAGCTGGTCTCATTATTGTGAGATTTTGAGTATATCTGATGATAAAGAAAGAGCATTTTATGAAGAGAATGGTATTCAGTCTGAATATGCACTAGGTGGACTTTCTAATCAGATTTTTGCTTCAAAATACACATTATATACTAATAAGGAAGTGCTTGAAAATGAGGTGAAAAAGGTTTTGAGGGAATATGATAAGAAAATAAAATTAAAAAGAATAGAGAATGATAATTATGAATAAAAAAGAATTACCAAAGTGTTCTGTTGAAATAACACTTTCTTTGATTTCTAATAAATGGAAAATACTTATAATAAGAGATTTGCTTGATGGAACAAAAAGATTTGGAGAGTTGAGAAAATCTATAAATGGAATTTCTAATAGAGTTTTGACATATAATTTAAGAGAAATGGAGGAGGACAATCTTCTTATAAGAAAGATTTATCCTGAAATTCCTCCAAAAGTTGAATATTCTCTTACTGAAACAGGCTACAGCTTAAAGCCGATACTGGAAAGTATGGACAAATGGGGGGTAAATTACAAAGAAAAAACAAAATATGAATAACTAAGATTGTATCAAATTAATTATGGTTTTTCTATTTTAAAATTTTCATTGGTATAAGTTTTTAAATCAAAGCTTCTGATTTCTTCCGAATCAATATAAAAGAGTTCAAAAATAGGATTGTCAGGAGTTTTAAAAAGTTCCTTTATTGCTGGATATTCATTTAAAACTCTTGTTTTAAGATCAATATCATCAGTAAAATGAATATTTCCATTTACGGATATAAATGATAAATAATCTTCTGAATGAGAGAGAAAAGAAACGTAAGGACATTTTTTTAACTGCTTATAAACATTTTTATTATTTGTAGTTGCAAGATACACTTTGTCTTTTTCAGAAAACAGATACTGAAAAATTCTTGTTTTAGGTTTATTATTGTCAAGTGTAGCTAAAACTCCGTAAGAGTTTTCTTTTAATATTTTATTATAATCAATCATTTTAATTTCCTCCAGATATATTTTTTTGAGTTAGCTAACTATGTTAATTATAGCTTAAAATAGAAAAATTGTGAAGAAGGCACATTTTTATTACAAGGTAACAAAATGGTAACTTTAAAAAGGGGAAAGTGCTATATTAAATTTTATTTATCAAATAACAATGTGTGGCTTATGAAATATACAGGAAGTAAATATTTGATATTTAAAAAGTAAAAATAGTTAAAAATAATAATTTATAATTTGATGAAAAGCAAATAATAGGAAAAGAGAAAAAAGTTGGAAATAAAAAGAAAAATTTATGATGATAAGGATTGGTATGAAGAATATATTCAAGTTTTAAAAGACGGGAAAGAAATTCATTATAGTGGAAGTTTTAAATTGCCGAAATATGAAAATGGAAATTATGTATTTTATTTAAATTATGGAAACATAGAATATTACAAATTTTTTAAAATTTATTTAAAAAAATGGAAAGATAAAATTTATTTTATTCCTAAGTATAATTTTTGTAATGAGAAGGTATATGGATATTTACCGTTGGAATTTTTGGAGAATGATATAAAAAAAATTTTAGAGAACAAGGAAGAAATTAATAAAATTAAGAAATTGACAATAAAGGATATTTTGTGTGAATGGGCATGTAATAGTCAGTTTAGAGAATTTTGCAATAGTTTTGAAGATTATCAGAAAAAATTGGTTAATGAAATTTATTTTGTAGATAACGAGATAATTAATAACGATATTTCAGGAAAATTTGAAAAGATTTTTGGAATGAAAAACAAAAAAATAGAAAAAATAAATGTTGAAGAAGTTGAAAAACTTAATAAAATATCCATTTATCTTGAAAATGGGAAAGTCTGGGAAGCATTTTTTAAGAAAAATGAAAAAATATATTTGAATACAGGAATATCAGTAAGTTTTGAAATAAATGAAATATTATAAAAATAAAAAATTAATTCAAAAAGAAGGGAATAATTTATGAAAAAAGTATACTTCATAGGAGCAGGACCAGGAGATCCTGAATTGATTACAGTAAAAGGGCAAAGAATCGTAAAGGAAGCAGATGTAATAATTTATGCTGGCTCATTAGTTCCAAAAGAGGTTATTGATTGTCATAAGGATGGAGCTGAAATTTATAATTCTGCTTCAATGAACTTGGACGAAGTGATGGAAGTTACGATAAAGGCACAGAAAAAAGGGAAGCTGGTAGCAAGGGTTCACACTGGGGATCCGAGCATTTATGGTGCAATAAGGGAACAAATGGATATCCTGGATGAATATGGGATTGAGTATGAAGTAATTCCAGGAGTAAGTTCATTTGTGGCTGCTGCTGCTGCAATAAAAAAAGAATTTACCCTGCCTGATGTAAGCCAGACAATAATTTGTACAAGACTGGAAGGAAGAACACCTGTCCCTGAAGCAGAAAGTCTTGAAAGCCTTGCTTCACATAAATGTTCGATGGCAATATTCCTATCTGTGCAAATGATTGATGAAGTTGTAAAAAGATTATTAAAACATTATGATAAAACAACGCCAATTGCAATTGTTCAAAGAGCAACTTGGGAAGATCAGAAAATTGTTATGGGAACATTAGAAAACATTGCTGAACTTGTGAAAAAGGAAAAAATCACAAAAACGGCACAAATTCTTGTAGGAAACTTTATGGGGAACGAATATTCTAAGTCTAAACTTTATGACAAGGCATTTTCACATGAGTTTAGGAAAGGAATTAAGGAATAATGAAAAAACTAATAACAATAATTTTATTTATATTTTCTATGCAAATTTTTGCAGGGCAGTATCAAGTAATAAAGCAAAAAAATGTTACTTTGTCAAAAGAGCAGATTGATTTGGAGAATAAGAAAATTGAAGAAACAGTGAGTAAATATCCTAAGAAAGTATTACAAGAAATGATTTCATATTATTTTTCTGTATCAAATAAAGTAAATAATGAAATGAGCAAAGAAGAAAAAGAGAGTATGCAATTGCTATTAAAAGAATTTTCTAGTTTTTTTTCTGAAATATTTAACAATTCAAAATTTAATATAAAAACTGTAAAATATTTATCAAATAGAAAGGTTTCTGTTACTTATGAAGTAGTTATTCTTGATTTGGATAAAATTTTAGATGAAAAAGAAATTAAAAAAAGATTTTTTAAAAAATATGGATATGAAATAAAAGACGCTGAAGATTTTTTTAGTCTTTCAGAAGTAAAAAAATGGATAGATATAATGAATGAAATGTTAAGAGAAGGAATGCGAAATCCTAAGAATTATGTGACAGATAAAGTAACGAATGAATTAAATAAAATCGGGAATGACTGGAAATTTAAGGATGCGGAAAAATTTGAAGAAATGTTAAAAAAAATGAAGTGATAAAATACTATTTATTACCTAGGGATTTAAAAAATATGAAAATTATAAAACTTGAAAATCAGAAAAATGATTCTTTTTTTGAAGCAGAATATTTTTTGCATATTGGAGAAGCAAAAGAAGATAAAAATTATGTGGCATTTGATTTGAGAAGGGAAGATGATCCGCTGTATAGCTGTTCTTATTATAATTTTGAGAAAGAAAAGGGAGACAAAATATTTCATTGTTTTGATGGGCAGGATTATTCGTGGAAATGTTACGAAAATGAAGTTACGAATGATGAAAAATTGGAAAATGAAATTTTAGGAAATTATGATATTTTGAGAAATAGCACAATTAGATATTTGAAAGAAATAATTCATAAAAATAAGGTTGATTTTTCAAAAAAATTAATTGAACTTCTTGAGAAAATAAAAGTGGGAGAAAAAATAAACAAGAAGAAATTTCGGATAGAACTGAAAAAAGTTGGACTGTATAAATCAATTTGGAAAGAAAAAACAGAAATTTCTGATGATGTTGTAACACGGGAAATTGGTTTTGAGAAGATAATGGAATTTATTGAAGAAAATAATGTGAGTAGAATTGTCTTTGAGAATGGCGAGTTTTTAGAAAATGAAGAAATAGGGAAATTTATTAGAGAATACATAATTGTAGAATTTCGTGATTTTAAGTCAATTAAAGATTTTGATATGATAAAAATGACTTTGGAAGAATGGAATAATCTCAAGAAATGGAAAAAATTGGAAGTAGAAAATAATATTATTGAAATTGAAGAAAAAGATTTTGAAAAAGATGTTTCAATTTATAGGTTAAATGGCAAAAAAATAAATGCTAAAATAGAAGTTACAGATTTTGTCGAAATTAAAAATAAATTTCTTCGATATTTCAATAAATGGTTTAGCAAGGGAAAAGACGATAATTTGAGAGAAAAGGCAGTTATAAAAGGTGTTATACGAGATGGGAGAAAGTTTTATAACTGGATTTTTTTTGATAAAAATAATAAGATTGTAACAAGAGAAGAATATGATGAATTTGGGAAAAGGTGTGATTTGAAAAATAAGAGTTAAAAAATATGTAAAATAGTAAAAAAATAACATGATTAAAGAAACTGATAATAGTTTGATAATCATGTTTTTATTTATATTTTGCTATCAAAATATCTTTGTAACATTTGAAGTTTTAACCGTGAAATTGGGCCTACAATTAGCAATTGCAACGGCAGGGCGGCAATAAAATTCATTCCCCATCCTATAAAATAAGCACTTACAATATTTTGCGGTATTTCTGGACGCATTAATAAACCAAAAATAGACATGAACGTAACCATTCCTGTAACCATTAAAAGCGAAATTGCTAAAATAATCTGTAATTTGCTATTTTTATTAATTGGTAATTTGAAAGCAATTTTCTTTGCAACAGGTCCAACTATAACTGTATCAAAGAAAAAAGCAACAATAAATCCTGGAATTAATCCAATCACAAATTTTGCAAAGCTCAATTTTCCAACAAGAGCCAAATTATAGGTACTCATTCCACAAACCATTAAAAAACACATTGTAACTCCAAAAATAATTCCCTCTTTTTTATTTCTAGGCATTAATTCTCTCCTTTAAAATTATAATTTTTACTATTCTATCATAAAAAAATTTTTTATGTAAGTTTTTTTTGAGTTTACCAAAAATTTCAATATTAAAATTTTTTAACACTATTCTAAATCAATACAACTATATGCTATAATATTTTATAAATAAAATAAAAAAGGAAGATAAAAATGATTACAACACTATGCTATTTAGAAAAAGATGAAAAATATTTAATGTTACATAGAACAAAAAAGCAAAAAGATATAAATAAAGGAAAATGGCTAGGAATTGGCGGAAAATTAGAAGCTGGGGAAACACCTGAAGAATGCTTGAAGAGAGAAGTTCAAGAAGAAACTGGCTATAAATTGAATAGTTATGAATCTCGTGGACTTATAATTTTTAATTACAACAATGATGAGCCGCTATTTATATATCTCTACACAAGCTCGAATTTCTCAGGAAATCAGCATGCATGTGATGAAGGCGATTTAAAATGGGTACCCAAAAAAGAAATTTTTGATTTGACATTGTGGGAAGGTGATAAAATATTTTTAGAGTCATTATTCAAAAATACACCATTTTTCTATTTGACCTTAAATTATAAAAACGATAATTTATTAAGTTCAAAATTAGAATTTAAAGATAAATATAGCTGTTTTGAAGTTTTTGTCCCAGAAAATTATGTAGAAAAAATTGTGGAAAACTTACAGAGATATAACCTCTTGACAGAAGGATTTTACGCAGATGTTTATTCAATAATTGACGGAATCGGATATTGGAAAACTTTGGAAGGTGGAAATCCTTTTGATGGCGAAGTTGGAAAAACAAGCGTTGCCAATGAAAAAATTATGAAATTTAGAGTGAAAAAAGATTTTCAGGAGTTGGCATATTACTTGATTAAAGAAATACATCCTTATGAAACACCTGTAATTAATGTATTTGAAATGGAAGTGTAGAAAATTTTATAAACTAGTAGGAATTTTTGGAAATAAAATTATTTAAAATTTTGAAATAATATAATTTTTTTGTTATAAAACAGAGGATGGTCTATTTTTATGTAACCAAAGTGTCTAAATGTTTTTAGTGCTTTAAAAAAATTTATATGAGAAAACTAATAGTCGAAAATAAAATGCAAAAAATTAAAAAGTCAAATTTAATGAAAAATTGGATAAAACTTTTTGAAAGTGAATTTTCTAAATCAGCATTAAAAAAATATATATAAAAAAACAGCAGAATATGAAAGAATTGATAGTAGATTTTGTTCATTAAAAATTATAGAAAAAAGTAAAATGCCATATTGCCAAGTGAAGTTAAATGCTTGTAGCGACTTTAAATTTATAATACTATTCATATAGCCGAGAATAATTTCTCCTAATTTGGAGACGTATACCAGCATACAATTTTTATTATGCACTAGGCATTGCACTTGACAGTACACCTGTAAAAAAAATTGAAAAAAGTAGTTGACAAAGAATTACTTTTATGATAAGATATATCCTGTCGATACGAAAATGTATCATGGACAATAGAGATATAAATAGTATGAAGAAGCAATAAAGTGTAAGAAAAACAAGTCAAGAATCTTGAAAGAGATCACGTCAAGACTAAAAGGTGAAAATTAAGATATATGAAGATATATTGAATGAAGAGTTTGATCCTGGCTCAGGATGAACGCTGACAGAATCTTAACACATGCAAGTCTTTGGCGAAGCTGCGCTTGCGCAGACAAGCCAAGGCGGACGGGTGAGTAACGCGTAAGGAACTTGCCCTGCAGACAGGGATAACAGACGGAAACGACTGACAAGACCTGATACAGTTGCCGGCACGCATGTGCCTGGCGATGAAAGGAGACGCTGCAGGAGAGCCTTGCGTCCTATTAGCTTGTTGGCGGGGTAATGGCCCACCAAGGCGATGATAGGTAGCCGGCCTGAGAGGGTGGACGGCCACAAGGGGACTGAGATACGGCCCTTACTCCTACGGGAGGCAGCAGTGGGGAATATTGGACAATGGGGCAACCCTGATCCAGCAATTCTGTGTGCACGAAGAAGGTTTTCGGATTGTAAAGTGCTTTCAGCAGGGAAGAAGAAAGTGACGGTACCTGCAGAAGAAGCGACGGCTAAATACGTGCCAGCAGCCGCGGTAATACGTATGTCGCGAGCGTTATCCGGAATTATTGGGCATAAAGGGCATCTAGGCGGCCCTGTAAGTCTAGGGTGAAAACCTGCGGCTCAACCGCAGGCCTGCCCCGGAAACTACAGGGCTAGAGTGCTGGAGAGGTGGACGGAACTGCACGAGTAGAGGTGAAATTCGTAGATATGTGCAGGAATGCCGATGATGAAGATAGTTCACTGGACGGCAACTGACGCTGAAGTGCGAAAGCTAGGGGAGCAAACAGGATTAGATACCCTGGTAGTCCTAGCTGTAAACGATGATTACTGGGTGTGGGCATGAAGAGTGTCCGTGCCGAAGCTAATGCGATAAGTAATCCGCCTGGGGAGTACGGCCGCAAGGCTGAAACTCAAAGGAATTGACGGGGACCCGCACAAGCGGTGGAGCATGTGGTTTAATTCGACGCAACGCGAGGAACCTTACCAGATCTTGACATCCTGCGAAGGCCTGCGAGAGCAGGCCGTGCCTTCGGGAACGCAGAGACAGGTGGTGCATGGCTGTCGACAGCTCGTGTCGTGAGATGTTGGGTTAAGTCCCGCAACGAGCGCAACCCCTATCGCTAGTTGCCATCATTAGGTTGGGGACTCTAGCGAGACTGCCTGCGAAGAGCAGGAGGAAGGCGGGGATGACGTCAAGTCATCATGCCCCTTATGATCTGGGCTACACACGTGCTACAATGGCCGGTACAAAGAGCTGCCAGGCGGCAACGCCAAGCGAATCTTTAAAGCCGGTCCAAGTTCGGATTGAAGCCTGCAACTCGGCTTCATGAAGCTGGAATCGCTAGTAATCGCAGATCAGCAATGCTGCGGTGAATACGTTCTCGGGTCTTGTACACACCGCCCGTCACACCACGAGAGTTGTCTGCACCTGAAGCCGCCGGTCCAACCGAAAGGAGGAAGGCGTCTAAGGTGTGGACAGTGATTGGGGTGAAGTCGTAACAAGGTATCCGTACCGGAAGGTGCGGATGGATCACCTCCTTTCTAAGGAGCATCACGCACTGCTTCTTCACATATCTTTATAATCTTAGGACAATGGGAAATGAATAGTAGGTAAAAGATTACAATAAACTGGAGTAAAAGTTATTCTGGATAAAAAAGCTAAAAAGGGCACACGGAGGATGCCTAGGCAGCAACAGCCGATGAAGGACGTGATAAGCTGCGATAAGCCGGGAGCAGATGCACATAATCTCTAATCCCCGGATTTCCGAATGGGTAAACCTGCATGCCTGGAGGGCATGCGTGAAGACGGTAAGCCTGCGAACTGAAACATCTAAGTAGCAGGAGGAAAAGAAAGTAAAAACGATTCCCTGAGTAGCGGCGAGCGAACGGGGAGAAGCCTAAACCGTGCCAGTGCCAAGCGGACAGCCTTGCTGGCACGGGGTTGTGGGACTTCCTTTAACGGATTGTCATAATGTTTAAGCTGTATGCATGTAAGTGGAACCAGATGGGAAGCTGGACCAAAGAAGGTGATAGTCCTGTAGAACATAAAGTGCATATTGCGACTGGAAGCACCCGAGTAGCGTCAGGCACGAGGAATCTGGCGTGAATCAGCGTGGACCAAATCACGCAAGGCTAAATACTGTTGCTGACCGATAGTGAAGAGTACCGTGAGGGAAAGGTGAAAAGAACCCTGAGCAAGGGAGTGAAAAAGAATTTGAAACCGTGTGCTTACAAACGGTAGGAGCCCGTTAAGGGTGACTGCGTGGATTTTGGTTAATCATCCTGCGAGTTATGGCTGGTGGCAAGGTTAATAAACGGAGCCGAAGGGAAACCAAGTCTTAACAGGGCGACAAGTCGTTAGCCATAGACGCGAAACCTAGTGATCTAGGCCTGTCCAGGCTGAAGCTGAGGTAAGACTCAGTGGAGGGCCGAACTCACCGCCGTTGAAAAGTTGGGAGATGAGGCAGGTCTAGGGGTGAAAAGCCAATCGAACTAGGAGATAGCTCGTTCTCTCCGAAATGCATTTAGGTGCAGCCTTGGCATTGAGATATGTGGGGGTAGAGCTCTGTATGATCTAGGGGGCGTACTGCTTACCGAAATCAAGCAAACTGCGAATACCATATATTATTGCCAGGAGTGAGTCCGTGGATGACAAGGTCCTCGGACGAGAGGGGAACAGCCCAGACCACCAGCTAAGGTCCCTAATTATGTCTAAGTGGGAAAGGAGGTGGACATTCACAGACAACCAGGAGGTTGGCTTAGAAGCAGCCATGCCTTGAAAGAGTGCGTAACAGCTCACTGGTCGAGAGTGCCCGCGCCGAAGATGTAACGGGGCTAAGACATAAACCGAAGCTGTGGAAGATACATCAGTATCTTGGTAGGAGAGCGTTCTGTAGGTCTATGAAGGCATGCCGCAAGGCTTGCTGGAGATATCAGAAGCGAGAATGCAGGAATGAGTAGCGAGAAGACGGGTGAGAATCCCGCCCACCGAAAGTCCAAGGTTTCAGGGAAGGCTTGTCCGCCCTGGAAGTCGGGACCTAAGCATAAGCAAAATTGTGACGGCGAATGGAAAACAGGTTAATATTCCTGTACCACTATTATCGCTTGAGAGACGGAGTGACGCAGGAAGGTATGTGAGAAGGCTGACGGTTTAGCCTTCTAAGGGCCCAGCGTGGGCGCGCAGGAAAATCCGCGCGCCTAAACGTGAGACCTGACGGGGAAGTGCATATGCATAAGTCACAGATCCTACACTGCCTAGAAAAACTTCTATCGATGAGAAGTAGTGCCCGTACTGTAAACCGACACAGGTGGACAGAGTGAGAAACTTAAGGCCGACAGGATAACTCTAGCTAAGGAACTCTGCAAAATAGCCCCGTAACTTCGGGAGAAGGGGTGCCTGACATACCTGAAAGGAGAAACACCTCCAGGGGAAACAGGCCGCAGTGAAGAGTCCCAAGCAACTGTTTACCAAAAACACAGGTCTATGCTAAGCTGAAAGGCGACGTATATGGGCTGACACCTGCCCAGTGCCGGAAGGTTAAGAGGAGGAGTGAGAGCTCCGATTTGAAGCCCCGGTGAACGGCGGCCGTAACTATAACGGTCCTAAGGTAGCGAAATTCCTTGTCGGGTAAGTTCCGACCTGCACGAATGGTGAAATGATTTGGGAGCTGTCTTGGCTGGAGACCTGGTGAAGTTGTAATGCCGGTGAAGATACCGGCTACCTGCAGTAGGACGGAAAGACCCCGTGGAGCTTTACTGCAGCTTGGCATTGGGTTTTGGCAATGTGTGTATAGGATAGTTGGGAGACTGTGAAGCAACGGCGTCAGCTGTTGCCGAGTCGCTGTTGGAATACCAACCATATGCTGCTGAAATTCTAATCTGGTAACGGAGACAGTGCTAGGTGGGCAGTTTGACTGGGGCGGTCGCCTCCAAAAGAGTAACGGAGGCGTTCAAAGGTTCCCTCAGGCTGGATGGAAATCAGCCTAGGAGTGCAAACGCATAAGGGAGCTTGACTGCAAGACTGACGGGTCGAGCAGGTACGAAAGTAGGAGTTAGTGATCCGGCGGTTCCGCATGGAAGGACCGTCGCTCAACGGATAAAAGCTACCCCGGGGATAACAGGCTGATACTTCCCAAGAGTCCATATCGACGGAAGTGTTTGGCACCTCGATGTCGGCTCGTCTCATCCTGGGGCTGGAGAAGGTCCCAAGGGTTGGGCTGTTCGCCCATTAAAGAGGCACGCGAGCTGGGTTCAGAACGTCGTGAGACAGTTCGGTCCCTATCCACTGCAGGCGCTTGAATACTGAAAAGATCTGACCTTAGTACGAGAGGACCGGGTTGGACAGACCTCTGATGTATCAGTTGTCACGCCAGTGGCACGGCTGAGTAGTCACGTCTGGTACGGATAACCGCTGAAAGCATCTAAGCGGGAAGCCAACTTTGAGATGAGTATTCGCAGTATCCATGGAGAACACATGGTCGATAGGCCAGGGGTGCAAGCGCAGCAATGCGCTCAGCTGACTGGTACTAATATTACATACGCTTTTTTAACTGTCTTTTGCCTTTACTATTTATTTCTCATTGTCTTAATCGGCAGTACTTTTGTTAGTTTGGTGATCATAGCGACAGGGATACACCCGGTTACATTCCGAACCCGGCAGTTAAGCCTGTCTTCGCCTAAAATACTTGGATTCGTCCTGAAGATAGGCAGTCGCCAAACTTTTTCAATATGTGTGTCTCCGTAGCTCAGCTGGTTAGAGCATCTGACTGTTAATCAGAGGGCCGCTGGTTCGAGTCCAGCCGGGGACGCCATTTTTTTTGTCTGTGAAAAAATAAAGGGTTAATAATAAAAATGGAGTTTAACAGTATTGTTTTACTCCATTTTTATTTTATGATTAATAAGATTTAGCTAATTCATAAAGTTTTTCATATTCCTTTGCTGATCTATCCCAAGAAAAGTCTAAATCCATATTTCTTTTAATTAATTTTTCCCATATATCAGGTTTGTCATAATAGATTCCTTCTGCAACTTTTATTGTAAATAACATATCATCTGCATTAAAATTTGTAAATGAGAAGCCATTCCCTTCATCCGTAAAGATGTTATAAGGTTTTACTGAGTCTTTTAATCCACCAGTTTCTCTTACAATTGGGATAGTTCCAAATCTCATTGCAATCATTTGACTAAGTCCGCAAGGTTCATATCTTGAAGGCATTAAAAACATGTCACTTCCTGCATAAATTTCATTCGCAAGTTGTCCGTTGTATCCAAGATAAACCTTAAATTTATCAGGGTATTTCCAAGCTAGATGATTGTAGTAGTCTTCATAGAACCTATCTCCGCTTCCTAAAATTACAATTTGGACTGCATCATATTGCAGCAAATTTTCAAGAGCTGCAGATACTAGATCCAATCCTTTTCCTTCAACAAGTCTTGAAATTATTGAAATCAAGGCAACATCTGACTTTGGAAGTCCTAATTTTTCTTGTAATAAATATTTATTTTCTTGTTTTTTATCTAAAGAATCTTTATTAAAATGAACTATTCCTTTGGTTGTCTCAGGATTAAACACGTCTGTATCTATTCCATTTAGAATACCGTGAATATATTTTCTATTTGTGATCCATTCAAGCCCTTCACCAAAATATGCATACTTTATTTCTTCAGCATAAGTTGGACTTACTGTATTTACAACATCACCATATCCTATTCCAATTTCCATAAAGTTTAGATCATGTCTATCATTCATATAATATCCCATTCTTTCGAATGAATATTTAGAAAACTTACCTTGATACATTAGGTTATGGATTGAATAAACAGTTCTCATATCCCAGTAAAATGGATCATAGTTATATCTAACATTTAAAAAATATGGAACTGGACCAGTTTGCCAGTCATTACAATGTAAGATATCCGCCTGCAGATTAATTTCCTTCAAAAATCTAAGTGCCAATTCTGAAAACATCGCATATTGAACATCTTGATCAAAATCTCCGTAAACATGTCCTCTTTCATATAATGCTTTATTTTCAATAAAGTAATAATTTATCTTATCATCTGGGTATTTTACCAAATTAAACACATCTCCGTGACTTTCAAGCCTTGCCACCCATTCCAGCTTTTCAAGATATTTTAGCGGTATTACATCGTATTTAGGCATTATTATAGAAACTTCGTGTCCAAGCTCCTGCATTTTTTTTGGCAATGCTCCCAATACATCAGCCAGTCCACCAGATTTATAAAACGGAGCCACTTCAGATGCCAAATATACTATTTTCAAATTAATCACTCCTATTCTTAAAAATTTTATAAAAATTATTTTAAAATCAAACTCAAAAATTATAATTTTCCTATTATTTTTATTTATGCAAGACTTTATTTCCTAAAGTTTGTAAGTTAGATTTTATAAAGATTTAAATATATTCTAAAATATTCAAGTTACTAAGACATACACTATCTAGAATTATGTAAAAATCTCAATAACCTGAATTTTTTTAAATTTCAAACAATTCTAAAAATTATTAAATAATAAGCAAAATTGTCTAAAAAATATGATTTTTAACTAATTTCAGCAGTTCAAACTACCATTTTACAGTTTCCCCAGTTTCAACTATTCTGTTACTTTCACTAATTTTCACTCCCGCAAAAATTCTTACATTTTTACCAACAATTGACCCATCAGGTATAACTACACCTTTTCCAATAACAGTAATTCCTGAAGATAATAAATCAGGACGTTCTTTATTTGGAACATTTGCATTTCCATTTCCTATAAATGAGTTTTTACCAATATATGTTTTTTTATCAGCAATAACTGTGTCTAAGTGAGAATTTTCATCTACATATGTTCCAGAGAAAATAATACAATTTCTGACAGTTGCCCCTCTTCTAACTGTAACTCCTGGTCCTAAAACTGAATTTTCTACACTTCCTTCAATTTTACATCCATTACAGATTAATGAATTTTGAACACTTCCTGTAACTCCGATTCTAACTGGTGCCAAATCTTCACTTCTTGTATAAATTTTCCATCCTTGATCATACAAATTAATTCCAACTTCTTCAGATTTTTTGATTAAGTCTAAATTTGCTTCTAAGTATGAATCATAAGTTCCTACATCTTTCCAATAGCTATCATAAGTGTGAACATAAACTTTTCTATCTTCTTGAATCATTGAAGGAATAACATGTTTTCCAAAATCTAAATCGCTATTTTCTAATTTTTCAAGATATTCTAACAAAGAATCAGTATTAAAAATATAAATTCCCATTGAAGCTAAATTACTTTTTGGTTCCGCAGGCTTTTCTTCAAAATTTAATATTTTTTTATCTTTATCAACTTCAAAAATACCAAATCTGCTTGCTTCTTCAATAGGTACAGGTTGTACAGCAATTGTTAATTCAGCATCGTTTTCTTCATGTTCTTTCAACATCCATCTGTAATCCATTTTATAAATATGATCTCCAGATAAAATTAATACATATTTAGGATTTTTACTTTTAATAAAATCAATATTTTGTCTGATTGCATCGGCAGTTCCTTGATACCAAGAATTTCCACCAAGTTTTTCATGTGGTTGTAACATCGTAATACTAGAATCTCTTCTGTCAAAATCCCAAGGTTTTCCAGAACCAATATGTTCATTTAATGATAATGGCAAATATTGGGTAAGTAATGCAACATCGTAAATACCTGAATTTGAACAGTTACTAAGTGCAAAATCTATTATTCTAAATTTTCCAGCAAAAGGAACACTTGGTTTAACTCTTTTTTCTGATAGAATATCGAGCCTTGAACCTCTTCCACCAGCTAAAATCATAGCTAAAACTTTCATATAAATACCTCCATTTTTATTCTTTACAATTAAAGTATACCCCTATTTTTCAAAAAATCAAATTATTTTTAAAAAAAATATTTTATTTTAAGTTGAATTATCTAAGATTAAATAAGATTAGAATTATTCACTGTATTTCTAACTAAATTTTCTATAAATTTATTTCTTTTATTCTGATAATTCCTAAAATTTTTTCAATGAGTTCTTCAAAAATAATATTTTTATCTTTTTCTTTTTTGTGTAAAATTAAAAAATATAAATCTGTATAAAATTCCTTTTTTATTCCATTTATAGAAAAATATCCGCATTTTATTTTCTTTTTATTTTTCAAAACGAGTATTCTTTCCTTATTGTCATTGGCTTTAGAAAAATAAATCCCAAATGTCAAATTATCAAACTGAATTTTTTCGATATTTTTATCTTTGATCTCCTCCTTTCTTAAGTAAAAATTTTTACATATTTCATTACTTAACTTTTCAATATTTTCTTTATCCATAAAGTAAATAAAGTCTTTCAGCTCATCGTTCATAATTCATTTCCTCCATTTTTTTAACTATTTTCATTAATTTAAATATTTAATTTTTTTATTTTGAACTAGTATTTAATATTTATCGTATATTTTTTCAAAATACATAATAATAAAAATACTTTTTCTAATAATTTATTGAACAAATAAATTAATTTAAAATATTGTATCATAATTTATCTCAAATTATTAGAGTAGATTTTATTTTTTATTAAATGCATAATAAAGTACTTATAATAAAGAGATTATTTGTTTTTATAAATATTAAAATAAAATTAAATAAATATATAAAAAATAGAATAAGCCCTCTAAAAATCAAAATTATTAGATTTTTAATTGTTAAAAAATATAAAATTAAATTTTAATTAATTTTTAAAGAATAAAAACAAAATGGTGTTAATATTGCTGCATCAATTGAAAATAATAAATTAGGATAATTTTTTAAAAGAAATATTTTTAAATAATACATAAATTGGAATATTAATTGTGACATTTTACCCAATTTTTTTAAAAACTAATTTCATGTAAAAATTTTTCAAATGGCGTTGCATAGTTTAAACATTTTCTTGTTCTTGAATTTATTAGTATTAAGGTTCTTATCAAGGCTTCTTATCTCCTTAGTTTCTGCTTTTATTCCCTTTCTTCTTAAGACATTCAGGGAAACTTTCAGAAAATTACTGGATAGCCAGTTATAAATAGTTTTAAAGGATAATTTTTCCTTTAATTCCCTGCCAACAATTTGTTCAGAAGGCCATGTTTTCCAGAGCCTGTCTTCTATCAGATTTTTCAATTTGGGAGTAATTTTTAATTTTTTCTTTTATTAGCAGCTTTTGTATTGGCATCTGACTGAACATTTTCAGAAGAGTATTCACCATTAATTCTTTTTATTTCACGGTAAATGATAGCCCTGTGACTGTTAAGGATTTTAGAAATTTTGTAATTTTCTTTTAGCAGAATCTCTAGTTTATTTCTTTCATTTATAGTAAAATATTTATGGCTCATGATATATTTCCTTTCATTAATGTTTTTGTGGTTACTAACATTTTAACACGAAATTATCATGAGTTTTTATATTTTTTTAATTTGTCGAAAATCTATGAAATAATAAAATAAAAATCGGAAATAAAAAAATGTATTATATTTTAAGTATGTAAACGCTACAGAAAGTCTCAATACTAAATTTATGCATATTAGCATACAATTTTTATTATGCACTAGGCATTGCACTTGACAGTACACCTGTAAAAAAAATTGAAAAAAGTAGTTGACAAAGAATTACTTTTATGATAAGATATATCCTGTCGATACGAAAATGTATCATGGACAATAGAGATATAAATAGTATGAAGAAGCAATAAAGTGTAAGAAAAACAAGTCAAGAATCTTGAAAGAGATCACGTCAAGACTAAAAGGTGAAAATTAAGATATATGAAGATATATTGAATGAAGAGTTTGATCCTGGCTCAGGATGAACGCTGACAGAATGCTTAACACATGCAAGTCTTTGGCGAAGCTGCGCTTGCGCAGACGAGCCAAGGCGGACGGGTGAGTAACGCGTAAGGAACTTGCCCTGCAGACAGGGATAACAGACGGAAACGACTGACAAGACCTGATACAGTTGCCGGCACGCATGTGCCTGGCGATGAAAGGAGACGCTGCAGGAGAGCCTTGCGTCCTATTAGCTTGTTGGCGGGGTAATGGCCCACCAAGGCGATGATAGGTAGCCGGCCTGAGAGGGTGGACGGCCACAAGGGGACTGAGATACGGCCCTTACTCCTACGGGAGGCAGCAGTGGGGAATATTGGACAATGGGGGCAACCCTGATCCAGCAATTCTGTGTGCACGAAGAAGGTTTTCGGATTGTAAAGTGCTTTCAGCAGGGAAGAAGAAAGTGACGGTACCTGCAGAAGAAGCGACGGCTAAATACGTGCCAGCAGCCGCGGTAATACGTATGTCGCGAGCGTTATCCGGAATTATTGGGCATAAAGGGCATCTAGGCGGCCCTGTAAGTCTAGGGTGAAAACCTGCGGCTCAACCGCAGGCCTGCCCCGGAAACTACAGGGCTAGAGTGCTGGAGAGGTGGACGGAACTGCACGAGTAGAGGTGAAATTCGTAGATATGTGCAGGAATGCCGATGATGAAGATAGTTCACTGGACGGCAACTGACGCTGAAGTGCGAAAGCTAGGGGAGCAAACAGGATTAGATACCCTGGTAGTCCTAGCTGTAAACGATGATTACTGGGTGTGGGCATGAAGAGTGTCCGTGCCGAAGCTAATGCGATAAGTAATCCGCCTGGGGAGTACGGCCGCAAGGCTGAAACTCAAAGGAATTGACGGGGACCCGCACAAGCGGTGGAGCATGTGGTTTAATTCGACGCAACGCGAGGAACCTTACCAGATCTTGACATCCTGCGAAGGCCTGCGAGAGCAGGCCGTGCCTTCGGGAACGCAGAGACAGGTGGTGCATGGCTGTCGACAGCTCGTGTCGTGAGATGTTGGGTTAAGTCCCGCAACGAGCGCAACCCCTATCGCTAGTTGCCATCATTAGGTTGGGGACTCTAGCGAGACTGCCTGCGAAGAGCAGGAGGAAGGCGGGGATGACGTCAAGTCATCATGCCCCTTATGATCTGGGCTACACACGTGCTACAATGGCCGGTACAAAGAGCTGCCAGGCGGCAACGCCAAGCGAATCTTTAAAGCCGGTCCAAGTTCGGATTGAAGCCTGCAACTCGGCTTCATGAAGCTGGAATCGCTAGTAATCGCAGATCAGCAATGCTGCGGTGAATACGTTCTCGGGTCTTGTACACACCGCCCGTCACACCACGAGAGTTGTCTGCACCTGAAGCCGCCGGTCCAACCGAAAGGAGGAAGGCGTCTAAGGTGTGGACAGTGATTGGGGTGAAGTCGTAACAAGGTATCCGTACCGGAAGGTGCGGATGGATCACCTCCTTTCTAAGGAGCATCACGCACTGCTTCTTCACATATCTTTATAATCTTAGGACAATGGGAAATGAATAGTAGGTAAAAGATTACAATAAACTGGAGTAAAAGTTATTCTGGATAAAAAAGCTAAAAAGGGCACACGGAGGATGCCTAGGCAGCAACAGCCGATGAAGGACGTGATAAGCTGCGATAAGCCGGGAGCAGATGCACATAATCTCTAATCCCCGGATTTCCGAATGGGTAAACCTGCATGCCTGGAGGGCATGCGTGAAGACGGTAAGCCTGCGAACTGAAACATCTAAGTAGCAGGAGGAAAAGAAAGTAAAAACGATTCCCTGAGTAGCGGCGAGCGAACGGGGAGAAGCCTAAACCGTGCCAGTGCCAAGCGGACAGCCTTGCTGGCACGGGGTTGTGGGACTTCCTTTAACGGATTGTCATAATGTTTAAGCTGTATGCATGTAAGTGGAACCAGATGGGAAGCTGGACCAAAGAAGGTGATAGTCCTGTAGAACATAAAGTGCATATTGCGACTGGAAGCACCCGAGTAGCGTCAGGCACGAGGAATCTGGCGTGAATCAGCGTGGACCAAATCACGCAAGGCTAAATACTGTTGCTGACCGATAGTGAAGAGTACCGTGAGGGAAAGGTGAAAAGAACCCTGAGCAAGGGAGTGAAAAAGAATTTGAAACCGTGTGCTTACAAACGGTAGGAGCCCGTTAAGGGTGACTGCGTGGATTTTGGTTAATCATCCTGCGAGTTATGGCTGGTGGCAAGGTTAATAAACGGAGCCGAAGGGAAACCAAGTCTTAACAGGGCGACAAGTCGTTAGCCATAGACGCGAAACCTAGTGATCTAGGCCTGTCCAGGCTGAAGCTGAGGTAAGACTCAGTGGAGGGCCGAACTCACCGCCGTTGAAAAGTTGGGAGATGAGGCAGGTCTAGGGGTGAAAAGCCAATCGAACTAGGAGATAGCTCGTTCTCTCCGAAATGCATTTAGGTGCAGCCTTGGCATTGAGATATGTGGGGTAGAGCTCTGTATGATCTAGGGGCGTACTGCTTACCGAAATCAAGCAAACTGCGAATACCATATATTATTGCCAGGAGTGAGTCCGTGGATGACAAGGTCCTCGGACGAGAGGGAACAGCCCAGACCACCAGCTAAGGTCCCTAATTATGTCTAAGTGGGAAAGGAGGTGGACATTCACAGACAAAGGAGGTTGGCTTAGAAGCAGCCATGCCTTGAAAGAGTGCGTAACAGCTCACTGGTCGAGAGTGCCCGCGCCGAAGATGTAACGGGGCTAAGACATAAACCGAAGCTGTGGAAGATACATCAGTATCTTGGTAGGAGAGCGTTCTGTAGGTCTATGAAGGCATGCCGCAAGGCTTGCTGGAGATATCAGAAGCGAGAATGCAGGAATGAGTAGCGAGAAGGCGGGTGAGAATCCCGCCGGCCGGAAGTCCAAGGTTTCCAGGGGAAGGCTTGTCCGCCCTGGGGAAGTCGGGACCTAAGCATAAGCAAAATTGTGACGGCGAATGGAAAACAGGTTAATATTCCTGTACCACTATTATCGCTTGAGAGACGGAGTGACGCAGGAAGGTATGTGAGAAGGCTGACGGTTTAGCCTTTCTAAGGGCCCAGCGTGGGCGCGCAGGAAAATCCGCGCGCCTAAACGTGAGACCTGACGGGGAAGTGCATATGCATAAGTCACAGATCCTACACTGCCTAGAAAAACTTCTATCGATGAGAAGTAGTGCCCGTACTGTAAACCGACACAGGTGGACAGAGTGAGAAACTTAAGGCCGACAGGATAACTCTAGCTAAGGAACTCTGCAAAATAGCCCCGTAACTTCGGGAGAAGGGGTGCCTGACATACCTGAAAGGAGAAACACCTCCAGGGGAAACAGGCCGCAGTGAAGAGTCCCAAGCAACTGTTTACCAAAAACACAGGTCTATGCTAAGCTGAAAGGCGACGTATATGGGCTGACACCTGCCCAGTGCCGGAAGGTTAAGAGGAGGAGTGAGAGCTCCGATTTGAAGCCCCGGTGAACGGCGGCCGTAACTATAACGGTCCTAAGGTAGCGAAATTCCTTGTCGGGTAAGTTCCGACCTGCACGAATGGTGAAATGATTTGGGAGCTGTCTTGGCTGGAGACCTGGTGAAGTTGTAATGCCGGTGAAGATACCGGCTACCTGCAGTAGGACGGAAAGACCCCGTGGAGCTTTACTGCAGCTTGGCATTGGGTTTTGGCAATGTGTGTATAGGATAGTTGGGAGACTGTGAAGCAACGGCGTCAGCTGTTGCCGAGTCGCTGTTGGAATACCAACCATATGCTGCTGAAATTCTAATCTGGTAACGGAGACAGTGCTAGGTGGGCAGTTTGACTGGGGCGGTCGCCTCCAAAAGAGTAACGGAGGCGTTCAAAGGTTCCCTCAGGCTGGATGGAAATCAGCCTAGGAGTGCAAACGCATAAGGGAGCTTGACTGCAAGACTGACGGGTCGAGCAGGTACGAAAGTAGGAGTTAGTGATCCGGCGGTTCCGCATGGAAGGACCGTCGCTCAACGGATAAAAGCTACCCCGGGGATAACAGGCTGATACTTCCCAAGAGTCCATATCGACGGAAGTGTTTGGCACCTCGATGTCGGCTCGTCTCATCCTGGGGCTGGAGAAGGTCCCAAGGGTTGGGCTGTTCGCCCATTAAAGAGGCACGCGAGCTGGGTTCAGAACGTCGTGAGACAGTTCGGTCCCTATCCACTGCAGGCGCTTGAATACTGAAAAGATCTGACCTTAGTACGAGAGGACCGGGTTGGACAGACCTCTGATGTATCAGTTGTCACGCCAGTGGCACGGCTGAGTAGTCACGTCTGGTACGGATAACCGCTGAAAGCATCTAAGCGGGAAGCCAACTTTGAGATGAGTATTCGCAGTATCCATGGAGAACACATGGTCGATAGGCCAGGGTGCAAGCGCAGCAATGCGCTCAGCTGACTGGTACTAATATTACATACGCTTTTTTAACTGTCTTTTGCCTTTACTATTTATTTCTCATTGTCTTAATCGGCAGTACTTTTGTTAGTTTGGTGATCATAGCGACAGGGATACACCCGGTTACATTCCGAACCCGGCAGTTAAGCCTGTCTTCGCCTAAAATACTTGGATTCGTCCCGGGAAGATAGGCAGTCGCCAAACTTTTTTCAATATGTGTGTCTCCGTAGCTCAGCTGGTTAGAGCATCTGACTGTTAATCAGAGGGCCGCTGGTTCGAGTCCAGCCGGGGACGCCATTTTTTTTATTTTCTCCTTATGGAGATTTTTTGTGTTATTTTTAAAAAGAATAGTATGATTATGAATAGAGGTTGTTTTATGTATGATTTTACGGCTTGTATTGTTACATATAATACTGAGCGAGATGAGTTGAAGAAAATTATAGAATGTTTTCAAAAAGTAGAGCTTAGATTTAAACTGTGGATTTCTGATAATTCTGAAAAAGATGATTTGAAAGAATTTATAGAAAAATTTTCAGATGATAGAATTGAGTATATTTTTAATAATTCAAATGATGGATTTGGAAGTGGGCATAATGTTGTTGTAAAAAAGCTATTAGAAGATGGTATAAAATCTGAATTTCATTTAATGGTAAATGCAGATGTAGTTTTTGAAAAAAATACAATTGAAAAAATTGTTAGCTATATGAGAAAGAATACAGATATTGGGCAGATTGGTCCTAAGATTTTAGAATATGATGGAAGGCTTAGTAGATCTTGCAGATTATTTCCAACACCTATAAATTTAATATTTAGAAGATTTTTACCTGTGAAATTGATTGTTGAAAAACTTGATTATAATTATGAGATGAAATGGTATGACTATGAGAAGGTAATTGATGTTCCAATTTTATCAGGGTGTTTTATTTTTGTACGAATGGATGTTCTGGAAGAAATTGGTGGTTTTGATGAGAGATATTTTATGTATATGGAAGACTATGATTTGTGTAGAAGAATTGGGAAAAAATGGAGAACTGTTTTTTATCCTGAAGCAGAAATAATTCATAAGCATGGAAAAGCTTCATATAGATCAAGAAAAATGATGATGTTACATATGAATTCAGCCATAAAATATTTTAATAAGTGGGGATGGTTTTTTGATAAAGAAAGAAAAATAAAAAATAAAGAATGTATGAGAAAATATAAAAAATAATTGTAGATAATGTGAGTTTATTTATAAATTTGATAAAGAGTTTTCAATTTTTCAAGTAAAAACGATTATAAAAAATTGCTTTATTGGACAAAGTTAATCAAAATATTGAAATTTTTTGTAAAATTAAAAAAAAAGTAGAAATTATTGCTACTAAAATGTTATAATAATATTATGATTACTTTGGCATTGTTTTTTTGGTAATACAGTACTATTTATAATAGTAAGTTAGAATTTTTAGATTTTTTTAAGATAATAAAAAGGAGAAAGAGAATATGAAAAAAAAGATTTTTTATAAAGTAGTTTTATTTATATTAATGGGAAATATAATGTTTGCCGCAGGTACGGAAACAAATCAAAATACAAGTCTTGAGCAAGTTAAATCTAGTATAACTAAGGCAAAGGAAAAGATTGAAGACAATATAGATAAAGCTGAAAATACTATAAAAGCTAAAAAAGGCAAGATAGATAAATTCATTTCTAAATTAAAAGGCAAGAGTTGGAAATTAGTTTGGGATGATGAATTTAATGGGGATAATTTAGACAGTACAAAATGGGCTTACTGGGAAAATGGAAATCCTTGGAATGCAGGAAATTATGTTGATGAAAATGGAAAATTGGTAAATCAGTACGGATTTGATGCAAAACATTATTATTTGAGAGACAATGTTAAAGTTGAAAATGGAAATATGGTTATAACATTAAAAAAGGAAAATGCTAAAAAAGTAAATGTTAATGGTACTGAAAGAAAAATTCTTTATAGTTCAGGAGCAATTCATACTAGAAATCTTTATAATGTGAAATATGGTAAAATCGAAATGAGAGCTGCTATGCCTAAGGGAATTGGTACTTGGCCTGCATTTTGGCTATGGCCTGAAGGGTATTCTCAATCAGATGGTAAACCTGCAATCGGTGAGATTGATATAGTAGAAACTGATGGCGGTGAGATGAATCGTGTTACAGGAACAGTTCATGTTCTAAGAAGTGATAATACTTATGAATCATTTGAAGGAAGTGACTATAAAATAAGTAAATGGTCTAAGGAAAAATTGACACACTTTAATACTTATGCAGTAGAATGGGATGATAAGGAAATAAAATGGCTATTTAACAATAAAGTATATAAAAGATTTACTTACAAGGAATTAGAAAAGAAAGGATTGGAAAATCCATTTAACCAACCATATTTTATAATGATAAATGTGGCTTTGAGCAAGAAAACTGGAGAAGATGGAGATGTAGATTTCCCAACAGAAATGAAAGTTGATTATGTAAGGGTGTATCAGAAAAAATAAATTAATTTTAATTTGATTAATGTAAATAAGGATAATTTAGGCAGAAAAATTTTTGTGAAATAAGTTTTTCTGTTTTTTTTTACAAAAGAAAAACATAAATTGTATAATATATGAATAATAAAGATGGAAGATAGAAGTAAAAATTCAATGTCGGAAGCAATAAAACAGCTGACAACCAATATTCCAAAAGAAGCATTTAAAACTTTTACATCAGATAGGGGAAAAATTTTTCATACTGGGAAGAAGTGGAGAAGACGGGAATAGATTTCTATTTTTCAGAACTATATTTCTCGTAGCAGAGAGGCTGTAAAACAGCAACGGCCTTCTGAGAGAATCTTACTCAAAGAAGACCGACATATCAAAGGTAGGAACAGAAGAATTGATAGGAATTTTAATGTTGATAAACTCAAGACCAAGAAAATGTTTAAACTATGCAACACCATTTGGAAAATTTTTACACGAAATTAGTTAAAAAAAAATTTGGTAAAATGTCACAATTAATATTGCAATTTATGGATTATTAAAAATAATTTTTATTTTTATCAAATTTTTGTTGAACTTTATCTTTTTCAGAAATTGTCAATTCATTGGGATTTATTCCAAATTCTTCAAATTTCCAGTCAATACCTATTATTTCATCACTCCATAAAATTCCGCTATCATACTCAGGAGAATATAAATCTGTGCATTTATAAGTGAACTCTGTTTCATCTTCTAGTGTTAAAAAACCATGTGCAAAGCCTTCGGGGATGTAAAATATCAGCTTATTTTTAGAAGATAATTTTACTGCGTACCATTTTCCAAAAGTTTCACTGCCCTTTCTTAAATCAACTGCTACATCGTAGACACTTCCCTTTATTACACGAACTAATTTTCCTTGAGTGTGCTTTGTCTGGAAGTGAAGTCCACGTAAAACGCCTTTTTTAGATTTTGAATGGTTGTCTTGGACGAAGTTCATTGTAAGTCCTAATTCTTCAAAGGATTTTTGATTATAAGTTTCTAAAAAAAATCCTCTTTCATCTCCAAAAACTTTTGGCTCGATTATTACCAAGTCTTTTATTGGGGTTTCCTTTATAGTAAAATTGTTCATTGATTTTCTCCTTTTTTTATATAAATTTAATTATTTATTTCCATACATTTCTTCATAATATTTTTGATAATCTCCTGAAACTACTTCATTTACCCAGTTTTGATGCTCCAAGTACCATTTTACAGTTTTTCTGATACCAGTTTCAAAGTCTGTTTCTGGATACCATCCTAGATCTCTTGCGATTTTTGAAGGGTCAATGGCATATCTCATATCGTGTCCAAGCCGATCTTGAACATAAGTAATCAAATCATAATTTATATTTTGCAAGTCAGTTTTTAGAACTTTTTTGTATTCGTCATTATTTTCAATTTCTTCTCTTAAAATATCAATAACTAATTTTACAATATTAATATTTTGCTCTTCGTTAAAGCCTCCAATATTGTAAATTTCATAAATATCAGCATTTCTTAAAACTAAGTCGATTCCTTTACAATGATCTTCCACATAAAGCCAATCCCTTACGTTGTCTCCTTTTCCGTAAACTGGCAACTTTTTACCTTCCAGAACGTTTTTTATCATAAGTGGAATTAATTTTTCTGGAAAGTGGTAAGGACCATAGTTATTTGAACATCTTGTGACATTTATTGGCATTTTGTAAGTTTCACCGTAGGCGATTACAATGTGATCTGCACTTGCTTTGGAAGCTGAATATGGGCTTCTTGGATCAAGGGAAGTTTTTTCTGTGAAGAATTTTTTACCATAAGTTTTTAAGTTTGTTCTATTTTTTACAACTTTTTTCACTTCTTCATCGTCAATTACTAGATCAATTGCTGTATCATAATCTTTTGATAAACTTCCATAAACTTCATCAGTTGAAACTTGCAGATATTTTACGCCATCTTTGTAAATTGGGTAGCCATTTTCATCTTTTGCAACAGTCCATGCTTTTTTAGCATTTTCCAAAAGATTTTGCGTACCAAGAATATTTGTTTCTAAAAAAATTTGTGGATTTTCGATAGAACGATCCACGTGGGATTCTGCTGCAAAATTTACAACAAAATCTACTTCGTTTTCAGAAAAAATTCTAGCAATTTCCTTTTGATCACGAATATCAACCTTTTCAAATTTTACTCTTTCATCTTTAATTTCCTTTGCAATTGTTCCTAAATTTCCTGCATAAGTAAGCACATCAACTACAATTACTTTAATATCATCATTTTTATGTTTATTTAAAATATACTTTAAATAATTAGAGCCAATAAAGCCAGCAGCACCTGTCACTAAATATGTTTTCACATTTTCCTCCTAATTAATTTTTTGAAAATTATAGTTTTTTATTTATTATCACTATACAAATTATATAATGTTTTTTTGATTTTTTCCAATAGAAATTGATAAGATTTTATTAAAAGGAAAAATATTCTTGACATAATCAAAAAAGGTTATATAATAGTAGTAAGAAGTATTTTAATGAAAATTTAAATTTTTCAAATCATTAAAGGATGTGGATGAAATGCGAGTAATTATCCTAAAAAATGCTCATGAAGTAGCGAGATGGAGTGCTTATCAGATAACTAAGAAAATATTAAAATTTAATCCTACAAAAGAAAAACCTTTTGTTTTGGGGCTTCCTACTGGTTCTACACCGCTTGCAACTTATCGAGAATTGATAAATTTGTATAATGAAGGGATATTGTCATTTGAAAATATTGTAACTTTTAATATGGATGAATATGTGGGATTAAAACCTGAAGATCCACAAAGTTACCACTATTTTATTAAATAGTGCAAGAACACTCGCAACTTTAGTCGTGAGATAAATTGCATGAAAATTTTAGTAAGCATATAGGGAAACTTGTATGTAGACACGGAGCAAAACCGTGCAACAAAGAAACTGAATTGCTGGGAACTCTTAAAGCTAGTATAACCACAACATAGCAATCTTACTCATAAGAGGCAAATATGAAGGTAGCGAAAGCAGAAAAAATATACTAGATGGTGCAAGGTTAAATCCTAAACATTATGATAATAGACAATCAGCAGCTAAGCCTGAAAAGGAAAGTTCAACGACTATCCCTCGTGAGGGGAGTACAATACAAGCGATTGGTATTGGAAGTGGTTTCGCCTAAGTCCTTGAAATAGGATATGGATAAGATATAGTCTGTGCTTGTTAGAGATAATAAGAAGTTCAGGGATAATCTCTTTAATTTATTAAGGAGTATAGATGCCACGAGAACTGCATAAGTAGTAGCGTACTTATGTGAACAACACTTCCCACTGTTGTGGGGTTTTAAAAACTTTAAAAATATTTAAAAAATAAATAAAAAATATTACTTTTTTGACAGATAAAATGTAGAATACATGGTATAATATCTCTGATGAAAAGGAGGTGATTATATATGTATTTAACATTAAAACAGCAGGTAAAACATCTTAGTAAAAAAGAGTTTAAAAATTTAAAATATTTGTGCCATATAGCTAAGAATTTAAAGAATCAGGCTATATACAATATTAGGCAATACTATTTTAATAAGAAAAAGTATTTAAGTTATAATGAAAACTATAAAATGCTTAAAAATAGTGAGAACTATAAGAAGTTAAATTCTAATATGGCTCAACAAATTTTAAAAGAAGTAGACGGAAGTTTTAAATCATTTTTTGAACTTTTAAAACTTGCTAAGAATGGTCAATATGATAATAAAAAAATAAAATTACCTAAATATCTTGCTAAAGATGGTTTTACTACTCTTGTTATAGGTTTTGTAAGATTAAAAGATGATATTCTGATAGTTCCTTATTCAAATTCGTTTAAGAAAACTCATCAGGAAGTTAAAATTAAGCTGCCACCAGTATTAAAAGACAAGAAGATAAAAGAGATTAGGATAATACCTAAACAACATTCTAGGTACTTTGAAATTCAATACATTTATAAGGTAGAAGAAGTTCAAAGGGAATTAAATGAAAACAATGCACTAGGGATTGATTTAGGTATAAATAATCTTTGTACTTGTGTTACAAATGCTGGAGCTTCATTCATAATAGATGGTAGAAAATTAAAATCAATTAATCAATACTATAATAAGATAAATGCAAAATTGCAAAGCATTAAAGATAAGCAAAAGATAGAGCATATAACATTAAGGCAAAAGAGAATAACTAGAAAGAGAAACAATCGTATAGAAGATTATCTTTCAAAAGCAGCAAGAATAATTGTAAATTATTGTCTTAATAATGATATAGGAAAAATAGTTCTAGGATATAATGAAGATTTTCAAAGAAATTCAAATATAGGAAGTATAAATAATCAAAACTCTGTAAATATACCGTATGGAAAATTAAGAGATAAATTAATATATCTATGTAAACTATATGGAATAGAAATTAAACTGCAAGAAGAAAGTTATACATCAAAAGCAAGTTTCTTTGACGAAGATGAAATCCCAGTATATGATAAAGAAAATCCGCAAGAATATATATTCAGTGGAAAAAGAATAAAAAGAGGACTATATCAAACAAGTAAAGGCTATCAATTAAATGCAGATTGTAACGGAGCATTAAATATTTTAAGAAAAAGTAAAGTTGTGGATTTAAGTATCCTATACAATAGAGGTGAGCTGAACACGCCTAAAAGAATAAGGGTAGTGTAAAGCTATCAAACTTCTTAGAAAATTTTTGAATATTTTTAAAGATTTTAGAATCCTACGACTTTAGTCGTGGGAGGTTCAGGAATGAGAACTTTTTTAAGTACATTAACATAAAAAAAGAAAATATAAATATTCTAAATGGATGTGCTGAAGATTTAGAGGAAGAATGTCATAATTATGAGGAAAAAATAAAAAAAACTGGCGGAATTCAGCTGTTTTTAGGTGGAGTTGGAGAGGATGGGCATATTGCATTTAATGAGCCTGGTTCATCACTTTCTTCACATACACGTGACAAGGATCTAACTTATGATACAATTTTGGCAAATTCCAGATTTTTTGACAATGATATTGAGAAAGTTCCAAAGTTAGCCTTGACAATCGGCGTAGGAACGCTTATGGACTCAAAAGAGGTCATGATTCTTGCAAATGGTTATAAAAAAGCTCGTGCAGTTTATCATGGTGTAGAAGGCGGAGTAAATCACCTTTGGACAATTTCGGCTTTACAGCTGCATAGAAGGGCTGTGCTGGTAATTGATGAAATGGCGGCTTCGGATATAAAGGTTAAGACGTATAGGTATTTTAAGGAAATTGAAGCTAAGAATCTGGATTTAGAAAAGTATAAAAAATATTTAATAGAATTGGGAAAATAAGTTTTATTAATTTTCTTTAATGAATTATTGTTAATAAATGTTTTTCTATAGGTTTTATGTTTTTTCTTTTTCTCAAAGCAAGGGAAATTAATTGCCATTTTCCTTGCATCTCTGGTTTGTCTAAGCATTTTTTGAAACAAAATTGAAATTCGCTTTTTGATAATAGTTATTTTATCTGTTTAAATAATTATAGTTTAAAGGTTATTAAAAAGTTCAAACAGTCAATTTTATTCCAAAAAAATCACGACATTTTTAATTTAATTATAATAGTTATTTTAAAAACATACTAAGTGGAATGAGAAAAAAACAGCTATTAACTAAAATATTCTAAAATAAAAATAAAGAAAGGAGCTATTGTTAAGATGATCATAAAAAATGCAAAGATATTTAATGGGGAGAAGTTTATTGGGGAAAATACGATTGTTTTAGAAGGGAAATTTATAAAAAAGATAGTGGGTTTTTCTTTGATTGATAAAAAAGAATTAGAAAATCAGGAAATTATTGATGTCGAGGGAATGGTTTTGTCGCCAGGATTTATTGATCTGCAGATTAATGGATGTGGTGGAGTGTTATTTAATGATGATATTTCTAGGGAAGCATTGGAAATAATGAATGAAACTAATAAAAGATATGGGTGTACTTCGTTTTTGCCTACGCTTATAACTTCTCCAGATGAGAAAATAGAAAAGGCCCTTGAGCTTATGGAGAAAATGGAGGATAAGGAGGAAATTGGAGTTTTAGGGATTCATATTGAAGGACCTTATATAAGTGTAGAAAAAAAAGGGATTCATCGTTCTGAATATATAAGAATTTTGTCAGATGAAATGATTGAAAAAATAGCTAAGGCAGGACCAGAAGTTACTAGAATAATAACGATAGCACCTGAAAAGGCTAAAGTTGAACATTTGAAGAAATTGAGGAATACTGGGATTAATGTGGCTATTGGGCATACGAATGCAACTTACAAAGAGTGTGTGGAAAAGAAGGAATACTATAACTGTGGAACTCATTTGTATAATGCAATGAGAGGACTAGATTCAAGAGAACCTGGAGTTGTTGGATTTTTATTTAATAATAATACTACAAATTGTGGCATAATAGCTGATGGGCTTCATATAGATTTTGCTTCTGTGGAAATTGCTAAGAAAATAATGAAAGACAGACTTTATCTTGTGACAGATGCAGTCAGTCCTGCCGGAACTGATAATATGACCGAGTTTATGTTTGAAGGGAATAGGGTTTTGTATAGGGATGGAAAATGTATTTCTCCAGAAGGGACTTTGGGGGGATCTTCGCTTGTTATGATAAAAGGGGTGCAAAATCTAGTGGAAGAAGTTCATATTTCGCTTGAGGAAGCACTCAGAATGGCAACTTCCTATCCTGCTGAAGCGGTGGCTATTGATGAAAAATATGGATTTATAAAAGAGGGATATTTTGCAGATTTGACATATTTTGATGAAAAGTTTAATGTGAAGGGGACAATAAGCAAGGGGAAATTGACTAGATATTAAGGATATTTGTATAATAAAACTTAAAATTTCAGGAAAAAATTTTTAAAATTGTAAAATATAAGTGGAAAAATTTGAAAAAAAGTTTGTTTTTTGTTATACTTTAATTGAAAAAAAGTTTGGTAAAAAATTACTTTAAAACGGAAGAAAGTTTTTTGTATATTTTTTATTTTGCTAACTTAGCTTTTGGCTTGTAATTTGAAAACTATATGGTTATCAGGCAAGTTTATTATGAAACTGCTTCAAAATCGAGATATTAAATTGAAATTATAGAGACTTATTTTTGTTCGATTTTAAGGTTGTGTTACTATGTGTAAATAAAAGTTTTTTGATTTTGAAAAAATTTAGGAAATAAAATTGTATTAGGAAATTGTAAAAGTAATGGGTATAAAATTTAAGTGATGAGTTTAAAATCTCTTGCTAAAAAATTGAAATAGAAGATTAAAATTGATAAAACCTTTATTAATGGAATTTTACAAACTTTTACAATGGACTAAAATAAAATTGTATATTAAGGAGATAAGAAAGAATGAAATTAAATTTTAGCTATCAATTTGCAAAAAAATTTTTTAACGAAAGTGAATTAAAACAAATTAAGCCTTATGTAGAATTGGCAAATGAAGTATTGACTTCAAAAAGTGGAGCAGGAAATGATTTTTTAGGATGGGTTGACTTGCCGGAAACTTATGATAAAGATGAATTTGCTAGAATTAAAAAGGCGGCTGAAAAAATTAAAAATGATTCGGAAGTTTTAGTTGTAATTGGAATTGGAGGATCTTATTTGGGAGCAAAGGCTGCAATCGAATTTTTATCACACAGCTTTTACAATAACTTGCCAAAAGATAAGAGAAAAACACCTGAAATTTATTTTGCAGGGACAAATATGAGCGGTGTTTACTTACAACACTTAATCGATGTAGTTGGAGATAGAGATTTTTCAGTAAATGTAATTTCAAAATCTGGAACTACAACTGAACCTGCAATTGCATTCAGAGTATTCAAGAAAATGCTGGAAGAAAAATACGGAAAAGAAGAAGCTGCAAAAAGAATCTATGCCACAACAGATAAAGCGAAGGGAGCATTAAAAACACTTGCTACAGCTGAAGGATATGAAACTTTTGTTGTACCTGACAATGTTGGAGGAAGATTTTCTGTGTTGACTGCAGTAGGACTTTTACCAATCGCTGCGGCTGGAATTGACATTGATGACTTAATGGCTGGAGCAAAAGATGCGATGAATGACTTTGCAAACAAAAATATGGATGAAAATCAGGCTTTACAATATGCAGCTGTGAGAAATATCTTGCATAGAAAAGGAAAAGACTTGGAATTAATGGTAAATTATGAGCCAAGAGTTCACTATTTGGCAGAATGGTGGAAACAATTGTTTGGAGAATCTGAAGGGAAAGATGGAAAGGGATTGTATCCAACTTCAGCAGATTTTTCGGCAGACTTGCATTCATTAGGACAATACATTCAGGAAGGAAAAAGATTATTCTTTGAAACAGTAGTTTCTATTGGAAAACCTGAAGTGGAATTTATAATTGAAAGCGACAAGGATAACCTTGATGGACTAAACTTTATTGCTGGAAAAACATTGGATTATGTAAATAAAAAAGCAACTGATGGAGTAATATTGGCACATGTTGATGGAAATGTACCTAATTTGGGAGTAAACATTCCTGAAGCAACTCCTTATCACTTGGGATATACATTCTACTTCTTTGAAAAAGCATGTGGAGTAAGCGGGTATCTTTTAGGTGTAAATCCATTTGATCAGCCTGGAGTAGAAGCATATAAGAAAAATATGTTTGCGTTATTAGGAAAACCTGGATATGAAGAAGCTGGAAAAGAATTGGAAAAAAAATTAAATGAAGTTAAATAATTTGTATAAATTGAAGAATTGATTACGAAAGAAGGTGGCTGATTTGGGATATTTTTTCAAGTCGCCATCTTTTGTTGTATATTTTCTCAGAATAAAACTACAAGTTATTTTGATTAATAATTGTTTTTTTATTTGAATTTTTTAGTTTTTTTAACGTAAGAGTATCAGACGCCATGTCCTCTTTCGTAATAACAGTTATTTTAACATATTTAACTGACTGCTACTTAGAGATAATAGTAAAATGTTTTTAATAAAAGAAAAATAGAACTCATTTTTGAATATAGATAATTTTAATATAAATGCCTAAATACAATTTAAAATTTACTTCAAAAGCTCAAACAGATATTTTTCTTTTACCGAAATTTTGCTTGATAGTTTTTTATTAAAAATGTTACGATTAATTAAAAAATATTTGGAAAAATTGGGAATATAATTAAAAAAGTAAAATTTATAAAACTAAAATAAAAATTATTATTAAATAATTTGATATAATTTCTGTCTTTAATAGAAAGGATATAAAATGACAAAGGAAAATTTATGGAAAAATTATACTGACGAACAGAAAAAAATAATTTTTGAATTTGCTGAAGAGTATAAGAAATATTTGGATTCTGCAAAAACTGAAAGAGAATTTGTAGATTTGACGGAAGAAGAGTTGAAGAAAAATGGTTTTGTTGATATTAATGAAAAAAGTGAATTGAAAAAAGGGGATAAAATTTATTTTAACAACAGAAATAAAAATGTTATTGCAGTAATTGTGGGAAATGATATAAAAAGCGGAATCAATATGATTGTTTCTCACATGGACTCGCCAAGACTGGACTTAAAGCCAAATCCGATAATGGAAACTGAAGAATTTGCCCTTCTAAACACGCATTATTATGGTGGAATTAAAAAATATCAATGGGCAGCCACTCCGCTTGCATTACATGGTGTTGTTTTTTTGAAAAATGGACAAAAAGTTACACTTTCAATTGGGGAAAAAAATGATGAGCCTGTATTCAGTATGCCAGATATATTGCCTCATTTGTCCTATAATGTGCAGGATGAAAGAAAGGCAAGAGATGTTATTAAAGGTGAAGAATTAAAGCTGTTATTTGGAAATATGCCTTTAAATGATGAGAATGTGAATAAAAAAATAAAGCAGTTTGTACTTGATAAATTGAAAAAAGATTATGGAATAGAAGAAGATGATTTCTTTACGGCGGAGCTGGAAGTAGTGCCTACTGGGAAATTGCGGGATGTAGGGCTTGATAAGAGCATGATTGGAGGATATGGTCAAGATGATAGAATTTGTGCGTATACTTCGCTTAGAGCCTTGTTTGATGTTAAGGAAACTGAGAAAACTGTTATGGTATATTTGACAGATAAAGAAGAAATTGGAAGTGAAGGTTCTACGAGCTTGAAGTCAACATTGCCTGAATATGTTGTTGGGAAAATGCTTTCACTTACAGAAAAAAATTACAATGATCAAATATTGAGGGAAACTTTATGGAATTCTAAAGCATTATCGTCAGATGTTACAGCTGCATTGAATCCAGTGTTTAAATCAGTTCATGATATAGAAAATGTAGCACGGCTGTCTTATGGACTGGCATTTGCAAAATATACTGGAAGCCGTGGAAAATCTATGGCAAATGATGCTGATGCTGAATTTATTCAGGAAATAAGACAAATATTTGATAAAAATGAAATTAAATATCAATCGGGCGGATTTGGAAAAGTTGATGAAGGTGGAGGAGGAACTGTTGCGAAGTTTTTGGCTTACTACGGAATTAGAACGATAGATGCAGGACCAGCACTTTTATCAATGCATTCTTTATTTGAAATTTCATCAAAAGCAGACTTGTATGAAACATATAGGGCGTATAAAGTATTTTTTGAGTTAGATTAGGGAAAGAGTAGATAAATTAGGAGAAAAAATATGGGTTATAAAATTATAATTTATAAAGACAATAAATTTTATAAGGAAGAAAATTTAAAGCAAAATTGGGAAAATTTTATATACAAATGGGGAAACGTCGAATCAGGAAGCTATTTTTTTGAAATAAAAAATGAGGAAAGTGGTACGATAAGCGGAGTAACTTATAGTCACACTGCTCCATTTGCAAAAAAATTTGAGGCTGTGGTGGATGAAAATTTGCCGCCAAAATCAATTACTGGATTTCAAAAGGGAATAGATATTTATGTGGAATATTTTCCATCTAAAAAGACATTTTCATTAACTAAAATGAAATTTTACAGAATGAACTTGAATATTGCTGATTTTGGATTGGAAAAGGCGGATAAGGTTGAGATTGCGGGAAACTTTAATAACTGGAAGCCCGATACTGAGCCAATTCACCATTTTGAAGGGACAAATTACGAAGTGACACTGGCTTCGCCTGAAGGAGTTTATGAATACAAATACTTGATTGACGGAAAATGGTATCCTGAAAATGAAAATAAAAAACTTATAATAGGAGAAAATGGAGCGCTATTTGCACAAGGAGATTTGGGAACTGGAAAATTTGTTTATGAAGCGATTGATAAAAATACAAATTTAAAGGCGATTGTTCATAACTATGATAGTTTGCAATATTTTAATAAATTGTCTGACAGTGAGTATGAATTTAAAATAAGAACACAGATGAATGATGTGGAGCGTGCTTACATAAGCATTGTTTTACATGAAGAAGATAATTATGAAATGATTTATGAACTTGAAAGATACCAAGATAAGACGAACGGATTTGACTATTTTGAAAGAATTATAAACTTTGGAAAAGAAGCTAAAAAACTGTTGTATTATTTTATTTTGGAAGATAATGGTTCAAGAGCTTACTTTAATGGAACAACATTGAGTTATAGCAAACCTAAAAGACTTGTTGTAAATACAACTTCTAAGGATATACAGCTGTTTAATGTACCAAATTGGGCAAAAGAAGCTGTTTGGTATAATATTTTTCCAGATAGATTTTACAATGGAAATCATTACAATGATCCGATTTTCAATGAATTTGGACCAGAGGCATTTAAACCTAACAGACTTCATGAACAGAATTTTGTAGAAGAATATAAATGGGAAAAAAGTAATAATGTGATTAGTCATTTTGACAGAAACCGATGGACGGCTGATTTTAAGGAACAGGTAATATGGGAAAAGCTGGGAGAGCGTGAAATTGACTACAGCTTGAAATATGCCAGAATGTATGGTGGAGATTTACAGGGAATTAAGGAAAAAATACCATATATGAAGGAGCTTGGAATTAATGCTGTATGGCTAAATCCAGTATTTTTCTCGTATCAAAATCATAAGTATGGAGCAAATGACTTTAGACATATTTCGCCAGATTTTGGGACAATAAAGACAAGCGGATCAACTCACAGTGTGGAAATTAATAGAAATAATAAATATGGGAATAAGTCATACGTGGATGTGCTTGGAAACAAGGCTACAACAAGTAGCGAGCTAAAACTTCTGGAAGTGAACTTAAAGGGTGAAAACAGAGGAAAAAATGGATATGGAGAAACAGAAGATCCAGCTACTTGGGTTTGGACAGAGTCAGACTTGATAATGGTTGACTTGATAAAGGAATTTCATAAAAATGGTATTCGTGTAATATTTGACGGAGTTTTCAATCATAGCAGCAGTGAGCATTGGACATTTAATATGGTGCTTGCAGACGGTGAAAATTCTAAATATAAAGATTGGTACAAATTTACAGATTTTGGACAGCATGTTCCGATTACAGATGATATGAGTGATGAACAGGCATTTGAAACATTAATTGCAAATAGAAAGAGAACTATTTATAATGCTTGGGGTGGATTTGACTCGCTTCCTGAATTTAACACTTTTAATCAGGAATATAAAGAATACATTTTTAACATTACGAGAAAATGGATGTGTGGACCTGATGGAAAAGAAAGTGAAAACTGGATGGAAGATGACGGAATTGACGGATGGCGTTTAGATGTGCCAAACTGCCTTGAAAATCAAAATTTCTGGAATGAATGGAGAGAAGTTGTAAAAGGCAGCAAGAAAGATTCCTACATAACTGCCGAACTTTGGGGAAATGCTTCAGGAGATATTAACGGCGGAAATAAATTTGACACTGTAATGAACTATGAATGGTTAAAAACAGTTATTGGATTTTTCATAAATCAAAGCCGTGAAGGTGGAGTAAGGTATAAATTAAAGGCACAGGACTTTTTCAATGAACTTCGAGAAAAACGAACTTGGTATCCGTATCAGGCGTTACAGGCGAGTCAGAATCTAAACGGTTCACACGATACTGACAGGCTTTATTCAAGAATTGTAAATGATGTAATTGGAAGAAATCTGGAAGAAGGAAAGCAGTTAGAAAAAGGATACAATGGAATTCGTCCTGACCTAGCTTCAAATAATCATCCAAATACAACGATAGATTGGCGAAACAGCCCAATTAAGCCAAAAGATATATTAAAATTAATATCAATATTCCAAATGACTTATATTGGAGCACCAATGTTATTTTACGGCGATGAAGTTGGAATGTGGGGAGCAACAGACCCATATTGCAGAAAGCCAATGTTATGGAAGGAATTTTTGTATGATAATGAAAAAAATCCATCACATATTAATCAGAATGAAGTTTATGAACAAAAAGTCGACAGCGATTTATTTGAATGGTACAAAAAGTTAATAAGAATAAGATTGGAAAATAAAACACTTGTTTATGGTAAGTTTAGGGAAATGTTTGCTGATAACGACAGGGAAATAATTGTGTATGAAAGAGTAATCGAGGATCATTTAATTATTGTTGTAATAAATAATTCGTTTAACAGCTGGGAAAATGTGGAATTTGAAACAAATTATCAGGATGAAAGATTTATTGATTTGGTAACAGAAGGCAGAACATTTAGAACAGGTTCAAATGGGAAAATTAAGTTGGATCTAAAGGCGAAAGAAGGATTGATTTTACGAAAAGTAAGGATAGATGGGGATTATGAGTAAATAGAAGTAGGGAGCTATGTTTGACGGCTCCTTATTTTTTTGAGATTTAATATTGATGTGGTATACTAAAAATGGAAAATTGTATTTTTGATTAGAAAGATGTAAAATTGATTTAATTTAAAAATATTTTATTAGATTAAAGTAGAAACGAGGAGATTGGAATGGGAAATTTATTTGGACATAAGAGATGGTATGAAGTTCGTGATAAAAAAGATTTTAAAATAAAACGGAAAGTAAAAGTTAAAAGGAACTATGATGGAAACAAATACATTTTAAATATTAATGAAAATAATAATAAAGAAAAAATTGATAATAATAAATTTATTAGAAAATATATTAATTACAAAAAAAATGATAATATTCTTAAAGAATTTACAAGAAAATTTCATGCAGGAAATATTCTATTTAAGTTGAAAGGTAAAGAAGGAATCATAAGAATAGAAAATAATGATGATTTTTTGGAAACAGAAGAAGTTGTATTATATATAGAAGCATATGGAAAATCTGAGAAATTGAAAGCATTGGGGATTACAAAAAAGAAAATAATAGATGAAGCAATTAGGCAAGGAATAACTAAAGATGATAAAAAAATAGAAATAAAGAGACAAGAGAATGAAGAAGAAATAGAGATAGATATCAGAGATGAGTATACTAATAAAACACTAAATGATTGTTCAATAATATTAAGAATAATAGAAAATGATGAATTAGAAACAAAAAAATCAATTTACGAAATTTTTAAAAATATTAACATGAGTTTATATAAGATTATAGAAAAAATAATTGAAAATGAAACAGAAAAAGTATTTGAAAATCGATATTATGAAGAACATTTAAGAGAAAAATTATTGAAAGATGATAAAATAGATGTTATTTTGACTAATTTTATGGAAATAAGAGAAAAAATAAAAAGTAATTTAGAAATTCTGGGTTTTGTAAAATTTTATCTTAATGTTGGTGGTGATAAAAAGAAATCTAAAAATAAAAAAATGCTTGTTGAAAAAATTTTAAATATAAATGTAGATTTAACAGTAGAAGATATAGCTGATTTTGTTATAAAAGAGTTAGAATTTTGGAATATTACTAAAAGAATTGAAAAAGTAAAAAAAGTTAATAATGAATTTCTTGAAAAGAGAAGAAATAGAACATATATAAAATCTTATGTACTATTAGATAAGCACGAAAAATTTAAAATAGAAAGAGAAAATAAAAAAGATAAAATTGTAAAATTTTTTGTAGAAAATATAAAAAATAATAGTATAAAAGAAAAAATAGAAAAAATTTTAGCAGAATTTAAAATAGATGAATTAATAAAAAAATTAGAAAAAGAACTAAAAAAAGGAAATTGTGATACAGAAATTTTTGGAATATTTAAAAAACATTATAAAGTTAATTTTGATTCGAAAAAATTTTCAAAGAAATCTGATGAAGAAAAAGAACTATATAAAATCATATATCGATATTTGAAAGGAAGAATTGAAAAAATATTGGTAAATGAACAAAAAGTCAGATTAAAGAAAATGGAAAAAATAGAAATAGAAAAAATTTTAAATGAAAGTATATTATCTGAAAAAATTTTAAAAAGAGTTAAGCAATATACGTTAGAGCATATTATGTATTTAGGGAAATTAAGACATAATGATATAGATATGACAACAGTAAATACTGATGATTTTTCTAGACTTCACGCTAAAGAGGAATTGGATTTAGAATTGATTACTTTTTTTGCTTCTACCAATATGGAATTAAATAAGATTTTTTCTAGAGAAAATATAAATAATGATGAAAATATAGATTTCTTTGGAGGAGATCGAGAAAAAAATTACGTACTTGATAAAAAAATTTTAAATTCAAAAATAAAAATAATAAGAGACTTAGATTTTATAGATAATAAAAATAACATTACAAATAATTTTATTAGGAAATTTACAAAGATAGGAACAAATGAAAGAAACAGGATATTACATGCGATTAGCAAGGAAAGAGATTTACAAGGAACGCAAGATGACTATAATAAAGTCATAAATATAATTCAAAATTTAAAAATATCAGATGAAGAAGTGTCAAAAGCATTAAATTTAGATGTAGTATTTAAAGATAAAAAAAATATAATTACTAAAATAAATGATATTAAAATTTCAGAAGAAAATAATAATGATATTAAATATTTACCATCCTTTTCTAAAGTACTTCCTGAAATATTAAATTTATATAGGAATAATCCTAAGAATGAACCATTTGATACTATAGAAACAGAAAAAATAGTATTAAATGCTTTAATATATGTGAATAAAGAATTGTATAAGAAATTAATTTTAGAAGATGATTTAGAAGAAAATGAAAGTAAGAATATATTTTTACAAGAATTAAAGAAAACTTTAGGAAACATTGATGAAATAGATGAAAATATTATAGAAAATTATTATAAAAATGCTCAGATTTCTGCTTCAAAAGGTAATAATAAAGCTATTAAAAAATATCAGAAAAAAGTAATAGAATGTTATATTGGATATTTGAGAAAAAATTATGAGGAACTTTTTGATTTTTCAGATTTTAAAATGAATATTCAAGAAATTAAGAAACAAATAAAAGACATTAATGATAATAAAACTTACGAAAGAATAACTGTAAAGACTAGTGATAAAACTATAGTAATAAATGATGATTTTGAATATATAATTTCAATATTTGCACTGTTAAATAGTAATGCGGTTATAAATAAAATTAGAAATAGATTTTTTGCAACATCAGTTTGGTTAAATACTTCAGAATATCAAAATATTATAGATATTTTAGATGAAATAATGCAATTAAATACTTTGAGAAATGAATGTATAACTGAAAATTGGAATCTTAATTTAGAAGAATTTATTCAAAAAATGAAAGAGATAGAAAAAGACTTTGATGATTTTAAAATACAAACTAAAAAAGAAATTTTTAATAATTATTATGAGGATATAAAAAATAATATATTAACTGAATTTAAAGATGATATTAATGGTTGTGATGTTTTAGAGAAAAAATTAGAAAAAATTGTAATTTTTGATGATGAAACTAAATTTGAGATAGATAAAAAATCGAATATATTACAAGATGAACAAAGAAAGTTATCAAACATAAATAAAAAGGATTTGAAAAAAAAGGTTGATCAGTATATAAAAGATAAAGATCAGGAAATAAAGAGTAAAATATTGTGTAGAATAATATTTAATTCTGATTTTTTAAAAAAATACAAAAAAGAAATAGATAATTTAATAGAAGATATGGAATCAGAGAATGAAAATAAATTTCAAGAAATATATTATCCTAAAGAACGTAAGAATGAATTATATATTTATAAAAAGAATTTATTTTTAAATATTGGAAATCCAAATTTTGATAAAATTTATGGATTAATTTCAAATGATATTAAAATGGCTGATGCAAAATTTTTATTTAATATTGATGGTAAAAATATTAGAAAAAATAAAATATCTGAAATTGATGCAATATTGAAAAATCTAAATGATAAACTAAATGGATATTCTAAAGAATACAAAGAGAAGTATATAAAAAAATTGAAAGAAAATGATGACTTTTTTGCAAAAAATATACAAAATAAAAACTATAAATCATTTGAAAAAGATTATAATAGAGTTTCTGAATACAAAAAAATTAGAGATTTGGTAGAATTTAATTATTTGAATAAAATAGAAAGTTATTTGATAGATATAAATTGGAAACTTGCTATTCAAATGGCTAGATTTGAAAGAGATATGCACTATATTGTAAATGGGCTAAGAGAATTAGGAATTATTAAGTTAAGTGGCTACAATACTGGAATAAGTAGAGCTTATCCTAAGCGTAATGGATCTGATGGCTTTTATACAACAACAGCATACTATAAATTTTTTGATGAAGAATCTTATAAAAAATTTGAGAAAATATGTTATGGATTTGGAATTGATTTGTCTGAAAATTCTGAAATTAATAAGCCGGAAAATGAAAGTATTAGAAACTATATTTCACATTTCTATATTGTAAGAAATCCGTTTGCTGATTACAGTATTGCAGAACAAATTGATAGAGTTTCTAATTTATTATCATATAGTACACGTTATAATAATTCAACTTATGCAAGTGTATTTGAAGTATTTAAAAAAGATGTGAATTTAGATTATGATGAATTAAAGAAAAAATTTAAACTTATCGGTAATAATGATATACTTGAAAGATTAATGAAACCTAAAAAAGTTTCTGTTTTAGAATTAGAAAGTTATAATTCTGATTATATTAAAAACTTGATAATAGAACTTTTAACAAAAATAGAAAATACGAATGATACGTTATAAGAATGAAATTTATAAGGAGTATGATTAAAATGCCCAATATAATTCACATAACAAGGGCTGATGATTTGTCAATATCGAATAATCAGCTTATAATGGTTGATGAAGACAATAATGATGAGAAAAATAAGATTTCTTTGAATGATATATCTGCGATAGTTATTGAAAACTGCTATTGTAAGATTAGTGCGATTTTGCAGTTGAGGCTGGTGGAAAATAACATTCCGATTATTATTTGCAACGAGAAACATCAGCCTGAAATTCATTCGCTGGGATTATTTAATCATTTTCAAGTGACTTTACGAATAAATGAGCAGATTGAGTGGGAAAAAGAGAAAAAGGAAAAATTGTGGAGCAGGATAGTGGAGAATAAGATTGAAAATCAAAGAGCATTGTTAGAGTATCTTGAAAAAAGTGATATTTCCATTGAAAGACTGAAAACATATAAGGAAAACTTGAAAAAAGATGATGCGAGTGCAGAACATCAGGAAGCAATAGCTTCAAGGATATATTTTCAGGAATTGTATAGTAATAGTTTTAAAAGATTTGATGAAGATGGAGTGAATTCTGCACTTAATTATGGATATATGATTTTAAGAGCTATAATATCATCAAAGATTGTAGCAAAAGGATTTCATCCAAGTTTAGGATTACATCATAAGTCACAGTTTAATGCCTATAATTTTTCTGATGATATAATAGAGGTTTTTCGTCCTATGGTGGATTATCTTGTTTATATGTACAAGGATATTTTGAATGAAGTGAAATTAAGTAAGGAAATAAGGCAAAAAATACTTCTTGTAGCACAGCAGAAGGTATTATTTAACAATAAGAAATATGATTTTTTCCAAGCGGTAGACTATTATTTGGATAGTATACGAAATTATTTTGTAAAAGATGAAGAAGTGATAATTCCGACATTGAGCGTGATGGACTATGAGTATTGAGTATTTTGGTCTGCTTATGTATGATTTTCCTATGCAGACAGATGTTGAGAGATTTGAATATAGGACTTTTAGGAAAAAATTGATAGAAAAGGGATATTATCAGCTTCAAAAATCGGTATATATAATGAGGTCGAAAACAAAAGAAAAAATCGAACTGGCAGAAAAACAGTTATCAATGCTCGCTCCAGAAAATTCATCAATCCGTTCCATTATCCTGACAGAAGATCAGTTTCAAAAAATGAAGGTACTTGCAGGAGAAGTGACAATGGGAGAAAAAATTTCACAAAACAAAATATTGGAATTTTGAAAAATCAAAAAATATGGTATAATAGTATAGGGTGGTTCTATATTATTAATAAAGAGAAAAATAGGATTGAAAGTATTGAAAATAAAGACAAAATAGAAAAATTAGAAATAAATATCTCATCAGCAAGAAATTAGGATGGGATATAGACCACCCCAATATCGAAGGGGACTAAAACTAGATTGCTGTTCTACCAAGTAATCCATATTGATATAGACCACCCCAATATCGAAGGGGACTAAAACTAGATTGCTGTTCTACCAAGTAATCCATATTGATATAGACCACCCCAATATCAAAGGGGACTAAAACTGATAACTAAAGGGGAAAAGGTAAAAATGAGGATATAGACCACCCCAATATCGAAGGGGACTAAAACGACAAATCTATCTGAATAAACTCTTCTTTTTCGATATAGACCACCCCAATATCGAAGGGGACTAAAACTCTAAAGAATTATCTATTCTGTCTTTTAAATTGATATAGACCACCCCAATATCGAAAAGTGATATTTAATAAAAATAACTTCTGAGTGAGAATAAAATTTCAATTCTTGCTCATTTTTTATTGTTTTTTGAATATGGTTGCTTGGTTGTTCTGAAACGAAAATTTTTGGAGATGTTTTAAATTTTTAGGTTGAAAAAAAATAAGAATTATACTATAATAAATAATTATGCGATTAGGCTAACTAGAGCCTAATTTTATTTGAAAAAGATAGAAAGAAGGAATTGAAATGATAGAAATGATTTTGCCTGATGGTAGTAAAAGACAGTTGGAAAATCCGATGACTGTTGTGGAGTTTGCAAAAAGTATTGGGAGCAGTCTTGGGAAGGCAACCGTTGGGGCGGTAATTGACGGTGTGCAAGTTGACTCATCTTATGTTATTGATAAATCTGGAGAAATTGAAATAATTACTAATACAAGTGAAAAGGGAATTGAAATTATAAGACATAGTGCGGCTCACATAATGGCTCAAGCTGTGCAAAGATTATTCCCAAATACAAAAGTTACAATAGGGCCTGTTATAGAAAATGGATTTTTCTATGACTTTGATCCCGAAAGACCTTTTACTGAAGAAGATTTGGAAAAAATTGAAAATGAAATGAAAAAAATAGTAAAAGAAAATTATCCTTTTGAAAGAAGTGAAATGAGTGCCGAAGAAGCTAAAAAATTCTTTGCTGAAAAAGGTGAAACTTATAAAGTTGAAATAATTGATGACTTGGGAGTTGACAAAGTTAGCATTTATAAACAGGGAGAATTTGTGGATTTATGCCGTGGAACACATGTTCCGTCAACTGGATATCTAAAAGCGTTTAAATTAATGTCAACTGCTGGAGCTTACTGGCGTGGAGATTCAAACAATAAAATGCTTCAAAGAATTTACGGAGTGGCTTTTGCAACTAAAAAAGAGCTGGATGACTATTTGACAATGATGGAAGAAGCTGAAAGAAGGGATCACAGAAAATTAGGAAAACAGCTTAACTTGTTTTTCTTGGATGAACATGGACCAGGATTCCCGTTCTTTATGCCAAAAGGTGTGGAATTGTTTAATAAATTACAGGAAATCTGGAGAGTTGAGCATAAAAAAAGAGGCTATCAGGAAATAAAGACTCCAATTATGCTGGATAAGGAATTATGGGAAATTTCTGGACACTGGTTCAATTACCGTGAAAATATGTACACATCAACAATTGATGAAAAAGAGTATGCAATAAAGCCTATGAACTGTCCGGGTTCAATAATTGCCTACAAGAATAATTTACATTCATACAAGGATTTACCATTAAAATACGGAGAAATGGGGCTTGTTCATAGACACGAATTTAGTGGAGCTTTACACGGGCTTATGAGAGTTAGGGCATTTACACAGGATGATGCTCACGTTTTCTGTACAAAAGAGCAAATTGAGGAACAAATTATCGAGATTATTGATTTATACGATAAATTCTATACTTTATTCGGATTTGAATATCATATTGAATTATCGACAAAACCTGATAAAGCAATTGGTTCAGATGAAATTTGGGAAATGGCGGAAGCTAATTTAAAATCAGCTTTGGAACACAAAGGAATTGATTACAAGTTAAATCCTGGAGATGGAGCATTTTACGGTCCAAAAATTGACTTTAAAATGAAAGATTCAATTGGAAGAATTTGGCAATGTGGAACAATCCAGTTAGACTTCAATTTGCCACAAAGATTTGAAATGAGCTACATTGGTGCGGATGGAGAAAAACATGAACCAGTAATGATTCACCGTGCAATGTACGGAAGTTTGGAAAGATTCCTTGGAATTTTGATTGAACATTATGCAGGAGCTTTCCCAACTTGGTTAGCGCCAGTTCAAGCAAGAATTTTAACAATTTCTGATGAACAAGTGCCTTTTGCAAAAGAAGTATTTGAAAAACTTCAAAATGCGGGAATTAGAGTTGAACTTGACACAAGAGTGGAAAAAATTGGATATAAAATTAGGGAAGCAAATGGAGATCAAAAAATACCAGTTCAATTGATTATTGGTAAAAACGAAGTTGCAAATAATGAAGTAAATATGAGAAGGTTTGGTTCACAAGAAAGCAAAAATGTGTCAGTTGATGAAATTTTAAATATTTTGGTGGAAGAATCAAAAGTTCCGTTTAAAAAGTAAGTTTGAATTTTGAATTATAATTAAATAATTAATATTAAAAATTAGAAATATTTATCTATTTAGTAACAAGAGGCTTTGTACCATTGATAAATATGGATTTTTAAAAATAAAATATAATGTAAGAGATTTTACAGATAAAAAAAAGCCTTTAAAAAAAATACAGTGGTATTATACTATGATAGTTTGGATATAAATTTTGGTTTAAATTCTATAGAATTAAAAATTGATTCAAATTATTTTAGATAAATAATTTAATAAAAAAGTTTATAAATGAGAGGTGATTTTTATGAAAAACGATTATGACGAATTGGAAACTTATAATCATAATAACGATAGTTATAATGAATATGGTGGACAAGCAAGAATGACTTACGATGATTTAAACAGAGTTGTAAGTTCAAAAGTCCGTGGGAGTATGCTTTGGATGGTATTAGGACTTCTTGTAACAGGGATTACAGGTTATACGGTGTATGCAGGATTAGCTTCAGGCAATCCAATTGCGTACGGAATTTTAAAAATGTATTGGCTGTTTGCTGCTTTGGAAATAGCTCTGGTATTTGGATTTACTGCATTGGTTTATAAAGCTAATTCAAGTACATTAAGACTTATATTTCTTGTATATTCATTTTTAAATGGATTGACATTTTCAGCTCTTGGAATTGTTTATGCTCCTGAAATTATAGTTTCAGCATTTTTAGGAACATTTGTATTATTTGCAGTTTTGGCAGTTTATGGATATTTGACTAGAGAAAATTTGACAAAGTTTACACCAATTTTATTCGCTGGATTGATTGCAATTATTTTAGTAAGCATAATAAATATCTTTTTGCAAAATAGTGGAGTTGACTTGTTTATATCAATAATTGGAGTAATTATATTTACAATTTTTATTGCAGTTGATGTAAATAGAATAAGAAACAGCATCATAGCTTACGCAGTTCAAGAAGATTCAGAAATTTTAAATAAAATAGAAATAGTCGGTGCGTTAAATTTATATTTAGACTTTGTAAATTTGTTTATTTATATTTTAAGACTTTTAGGAAGAAGAAGATAAATTATATTTTAAAATATTTATGTAAAAAATGCTTTAAAGTCGGAGTTTTTCTGATTTTAAAGCAATTTTACTTTTTTAGAAAGTGAGAAAGTTTTGCAAGATAATAAATTAAATAGCGATGTGGAAAAATTTATTAATGATGAAATTACAAACAGCAAAATTTGGGTGTTTTGTGGCATAATGATTTCAGTTTTGCTGTCACAGATGTTAAATTTACAAGCTGAAATATACAAAATTATGTATATTTTTAAAATGAGGAAAGTTTTGGATAAAATGTCATTTTTATTTATTGCAATAATTATTTTAGAAATTTTTTTGACATTTTTTTTGTATAAAATTATAATCAATAAAAGCAAAAAAATTATAAAGTCAAGTTTTGTAGTTTATTCGCTTTTAACTGGATTAAACTTGTCGATTTTTTCTTCTATAATAAAAGTTTTGTTTCAGAAAAATATTGGAGTTTTGCCTGTAATATTACTAATAATATCGCTATTTTTAGTAATAATCTTAATAATTTTTGATTCAAAAAAAATAAAAAATATGATAAAAATAAAAGTTTTAGAAAATAATGAAACTGAATTTTTGGAGAAAATAAGATTTTATGCGGCGGCGGTTTTGTATACTGGCATTGTAAAAATACTGATTTTTCTTATAATAAGCACAATGATTTTAATATAAATTTGAAAGGGAAATAAAAAAATATATGAAAAGAAAAATAGAATGTGTAGAAGAATTTCATAGAATTTATAAACTTGGAAATTCTGATAAGCCAATTGGAAAATTAAAAGATGGATTGGAAAAATTGAGATTTGACTTGATGGCTGAAGAAAATGGAGAATATTTGGAAGCGGCTAAAAAAGGAGATGTTACAGAAGTGGCAGATGCCCTTGGGGATATGCTTTATATCCTTTGTGGAACTATTATAGAACATGGTATGCAAAATGTGATTGACGATGTCTTTGAAGAAATTCATAGAAGCAATTTGAGCAAATTAGATGAAAATGGGAATCCAATTTATCGGGAAGATGGGAAAGTTGTAAAAGGGCCAAATTATTTTCCGCCAAATTTGAAGAAATTTTTTGAAAAATAAGGGGAAATTTTTGAAAAATAAAGTAAAAAAATATCATAATAACTTGTAAAAGTTCCTAAAATATGATAAAATAGAATGCGATATGTAAAAATAATTTTAACTAAATAACGTTTTTTTTAAAATAGTTGAGTTAATATATTATAATAAAAACAGCAGGACTGTAAAAAAATAAAGATGAAAGGAGAACTACTAAAATATTTAGTAGAGGTGAATAAAATGCAAAGATGTGAAGTTTTTGGAAAAACAGTAAGCCACGGAAATAGAGTAAGTCACTCTCACAGAGCTACAAAAAGAATTTGGAGACCAAATTTACAAACAATGCTTTTAACTATCAATAATGAAGAAGTTAGAGTAAGAGTTTGTACAAAAGCAATGAAAACATTAAAAGGGAAAAATAACGATCAAGTTAAAAAAATCTTATTAAAAAATAAAGAAACATTAAGCCCTAAAATATTAAAAATATTGGCAAAGTAAGTTATTAAAACTTACTTTTGTGTGTACCCGTAGCTCAACTGGATAGAGCGTCTGACTTCGGATCAGAAGGCTTGGGGTTCGATTCCTCACGGGTACGCCATTTTTTATTTTGAATTGCATAGTAAAACTTATTTAAAATCCAACTCAAAAATTATAACTATTTTACTCAAACTCTAAATTTGTATAATTTTTAATAGTTTAATTTTGAATGGGTTCGAGTATAAGATTAAATACAATATTTTTAATTCAGATAAAATTCATTTAAAAAATTGTTTTTTGTGGTAAAATGACTTTGTAAATTAAAAAGTACCTAAGATAGTTTATTTAACAAATTGAAGTTTAACAATTTTTTGACAAAAAAAGCAGCTTTTATCTTTAAATAGAGAGAAAGGCTGTTTTTTAATGGAATTTTTTTGAAAAAAATGTTAATATTTAACAAAAGATAGCAAGAAGAGTTTGCATAGAGAAAGTTAAGAGGTAGTAGTATAATGAAATTAGAAAAGAATAATTTAATTTTTAGATTTGCAACTGAAAAGGATGCCGAAGAAATTTTGAATATTTATAAGCCATATATTGAAAATACGACAATAACTTTTGAGTATGAAGTGCCTACGATTGAGGAATTTAGGGAAAGAATTAGAGAAATTTTGGAGGAGTATCCATATATCGTATGTGTATATGAAGGGAAAATTACTGGGTATGCTTATGCACATAAAATTTGGAGCAGGGCTGCTTACCAGTGGGATGCAGAGCTTTCAGTTTATACAGATGAGAATTATGCGGGAAATGGAATTGGGAAAAAATTGTATAAAATTTTAATTGAAATACTAAAGCTGCAAAATGTTGTAAATATTTATGCACTTGTAACTTATCCAAATAAAAGCAGTGAAAAATTGCATAATTATTTTGGATTTAAAAAAGTTGCGCTTTTTGAAAATTCTGGATATAAATTTGGAAAATGGATTGGCGTTACTTGGTTTGAAAAGGCTATTTCTAAGTATCCTAAAAATCCGAATCCGATAAAAAAAGTATCAGAAATTGATGAAGCTGAACTAAAACAAATTTTAGAATTATAAAAAGCATAAAAATTTTTTAGGATTTTATTATTAAATATTGATTTTACAGGCATAAAATAGCTTGTTACTGAAGATACTGAAAATGTTTTGAGATTATATGTTAAATCACTTGAAAATCAGATTAAAGAGTGGTATAATTTAAGTGGAAAAAAAAGAGATTTTATAAATAAATTTTAGGAGGATATAACGGAATGGCTAAAAAAACTTTAAAAGACTTAGACGTAAAAGGTAAAAAAGTATTAGTAAGAGTTGATTTCAATGTACCAATAAAAGATGGAGTTATCACAAATGATAATAGAATCACAGCTGCGATTCCAACTTTAAAATATATTTTGGAAAACGGTGGAAAAGTAATTGCATTCTCTCACTTGGGAAAAGTTAAAGAAGAAGCTGACAAAGCCTCAAAAACTTTAGCACCTGTTGCAAAAAGATTGGAAGAACTTTTAGGAAAACCAGTTAAATTCGTTCCTGAAACAAGAGGAGCAGCATTAGAATCAGCAGTTGCTGAGTTAAAAGATGGAGAAATCTTAATGTTTGAAAACACTAGATTTGAAGACTTGGATGGTAAAAAAGAATCTAAAAATGATCCTGAATTAGGAAAATACTGGGCATCACTTGGAGATGTATTTGTAAATGACGCATTTGGGACTGCACACAGAGCACATGCTTCAAATGTAGGAATTGCTTCTAACATTAAAGAATCAGCAGTAGGATTCTTAGTAGAAAAAGAAATTAAATTTATCGGTGGAGCAGTTGATAATCCTGAAAGACCATTAGTTGCTATTTTAGGTGGAGCTAAGGTTTCTGATAAAATTGGTGTAATCGAAAACTTATTGGATAAAGCTGATAAAGTAATTATTGGTGGAGGAATGATGTTCACTTTCTTAAAAGCTGAAGGTAAAAACACAGGTTCTTCATTATTAGAAGCTGACAAAGTAGAATTAGCCGCTTCACTAATCAAAAAAGCTAAAGAAAAAAATGTTGAGCTATTATTGCCAATTGATACAGTTGTAGCAAAAGAATTTAAAAATGATACAGAATTTAAAACAGTTTCTGTAGATGCTATTGAAGATGGATGGATGGGATTAGATATAGGAGAAGCATCTATCAAATTATTCTCAGACGCTCTAGTTGGTGCAAAGACAGTAGTATGGAATGGACCAATGGGAGTATTTGAAATGGAAAACTTTGCAAAAGGAACAATTGGTGTATGTAAAGCAATCGCAGAATTGTCTGAAGCTAAAACAATCATTGGTGGTGGAGATTCAGCAGCAGCAGCTATTCAATTAGGATTTGCTGATAAATTCTCACATATCTCAACTGGAGGAGGAGCATCGCTTGAATACTTGGAAGGAAAAGTATTGCCAGGAGTAGATGCAATTTCTAATAAATAAGAAGCTAACTTAAATAACTATTAATTTAGTTAACTAAAAATAATTTTTTCATTTTAATCACGAAATGGCTGTCTTGAAATTAATTTTTTAAGATAGTCATTTTTTTATAAAAGTTAGTATTAAAAGTTATAACTGTTTCACAAAAGATTTTTAACTAAAAATAATTTTTTTTAAAATTGAAACATAATCTAAATTGTGGTATAATTAAAAAAGATTTTAGAATTTAAGAAGGAGGAGAAATAAATAATTATGGAAAAGAATTCAATAGGAGTAATAATAATTTATGTAGTATTTTTGGCAGTATTGATTTTACCGACGTATTTTGCAAATAAGAGAAAGAAGAAACAAAAAGCTCAATTAGTGGAAAATTTGAAGGTAGGAGTTAAAATAACTACAGTTGGAGGAATTCAAGGAACTATTACAAATGTTTTTACAGATACTGTGGAAATGAAAATTGATAAAAATGCAAGAATGACTGTCCTTAAATCTGCAGTTGAAAGAATTGAAACAAAATAAATTTTATAAATTATACTCGAACCCATTTAAAATTGAACTGTTAAAATTATATAAACTCAGGGTTTGAGTAAAATAGTTGCATCTTTTGAGTTCAATTTTAAACCAGTATAAAATTAAAAATTATAAAAATTGAATGGTCGTCGTATTTATAGACAATTATAAGAGTAAAAGATGTAGGAACTGAAAAGCATAGTATCTATAATAACCAAGAGATAGGAATTTTTTCCTGGAAATAGAAAAAAATAAAAATTTAGAGGTATTATGTTTATTGAAGTTTATGAACTTAAAAAATAATTAAAATGATTAATAAAGAATAGGAGGAAAAATGAAGAGGATATTATTATTTTTGTTACTTTTTGTAAGTGCAATTACATTTTCTGATACTTTAAAAAATGTTTCATATAATAATGGAAAAGTAATTGGAACATTTAGGGAAAATAAACAGATTATTCCAAATGCTTCTGTCACAAAATTAGGGGGTGAAGACCTGTTAATGTTAAGTTTCCCAGATAGTAAAATGGAAAGTGGCGTTCCAGCATTTATTAACAAAAGTGATCAGTATATAAGTAAGGTTTATACAGTTGAAAATAATGGAATGGTAGTAGTGTATGTGTATTTAAAACCATCTGTTACTTATCAAGTTACCAGTAGAAATGGCGAGTTTCAAGTAACATTAGATGGAGGTAAAGCTGCAACAGCGCAAAAATCATATAATACACCACAAAGCCAGAATAATAACACTAACAATACAAGAATAACACAGACTCAGTCACAAAGCCAGTCAGGTAATACTTCAAGAGGAAATAAAAAATATACAATAGTTGTAGATCCTGGACATGGTGGGCATGATTCAGGAGCAAGAGGAAATGGATATAATGAAAAAGACATAGCATTACAAGTAGCAACAAGATTGGCTAATAATTTAAGACGAGATTATAACGTTATAATAACAAGAGATTCAGATTTCTTTGTGCCATTAGATACAAGAGCTAAAATTGGAAATGATGCAAATGCAGATTTCTTTATAAGTATCCACTTAAATTCAAGTTCGAGCTCATCAGCAAATGGAACAGAAGTATTTTATTTTAGTAAAAAAGATCAAGGAAGTTATGCTGCGCAAGTAGCCAAATTTGAAAATAAAGTTGATGGAAGCTATGGAGATGTGCCATTTTCGGACTTTATTCTAAATGATATTTTTTATAGAAAAAATCAAAAGACAAGTCAAGCTATAGCAGAATCTGTATTAAATAATCTTATAAATACAACAGGGCTTAGAAGAAGAGGAGTTTTTGGAGCAAATTTTGCAGTACTTCGTGGAAGTAATTCACCATCAATACTTGTAGAATTAGGATTTATGAATAATTATTCTGATTTATCGCAATATTTAACACCAGATGGTCAGGAAAGAGCAGCAAGCGCTATTGGTGATGCAATAAGAAATTATTTTAGATAATGAAAATGTTATCCAAATTAGGAGAGATTTATGCCAAAAAAAGAAGAATCAAGAGAAAAACCTAAAAAGAAAAAAGGATTTTTTAGCAGCACATTTTTTATAATATTGCTTTTTTTAATAACAGCTGCTGTAGTTGCAATAAATAGATATGATAGAAAACATAGAGATGAAATACATGTAACTGTTGATAAAAATTTAGTAAAAGAAACAGTAAAAGATGAAGAAGTTCAAAATAAAATTTCTATATTTGTATATGATTCTGATACAAAAACAATTAGTGAGCGAGAAATTACAGTTCCTCGTCAAATAAATTTGATAGAGGGAGATTTTATAAATGGAATTATTAGAAATTCAAACTATATTACAGAAGATATGAAGTTTAGAAGTGCTTATAACCTTAGAATTGACAACGTAAATACAACAGTTGTAAAATTAAATGCAGCATTTGCAAATTTAAAAAAAAATCCTGAATTATTTAATGGATTTTCTCAGGCTGTAACAAATACAATTTTAAAAAACTTTCCCAATATTCAAAGTGTTATAATTCAAATAGACGGGGAAACAAATAATCAATAGAAAGTGAAGCATTTAAGGGAAACATCAAAATAGACTGTTTTGATATTAATAAGAGATTTTTAATATTAAAGCAGTTTTTTTTAAATAAATTTCAAAAAATATTTTTTTGGTGTGATATAATAAATAGAAAGAGATTTTTTTTTGGAAATAATGAATTTATTTTAAATTCTGTTTAACAAGGATTAAGATTTCTTGACGGATCATAAATAAAATATGTTTTCTGTTTTTAAATAGAATTTATCGTAAAATACAGAGAAAATAATTATCACTTAAGCTATTATAAAAATCATTTTTTCCTGTATTTAAAATAATTATTATTTTTGAAAAAATTTTTAAATTGAAAATTTAAACTATAAAAAAGTAAAAGGAGATATCAGTGACTAATAATTTATTACAGTTAAAAAGAGATTTAAAGTCGTTTGCAAAAAAATGTAAGGGATTTAAATATACAGATTCGGCTTTATTTACATTTTTGTTAAATGGAATGTTAATTTCAACAGGTGAATTGGTTGCAGAATCAAAGGATTCGGGAATTAGCAATCAAATGAGTTTGATTAATTCTTCAATAGGTCAAATGCGTAAAGACTTTAAACATGCAAGAGCCGAAAATGATAAGTTAATTAAAAATACAAACTTGGAACTTATACAATTAATGGAACAGGGAGATCATGTAACAAAATCTCCATGGAGCAACTGGCAAATTGGAGCAACTGATTTCTATAATGACTGGCATGGACATTTTAAAGGTAAAGGAAATCGAGTTCAGGACAGCAAATTCTATCAAAGAGACACTACAATGGGAAAATATAGCTACCAGCCAAAAAATTTAAGCACTTACGGAGCAACAAGACTGAAATTAGATTCTGATAATATGGAAAAGTCAGTAGAAATTGAAGTAGATGCTTCATTAAGAACCTTAGCAATAGATAAGCAGGCACCTAATTTTGTGCCTACTACGCCTAGTGGAGGATTGCCTCCGTTTGATCCATTGATGGTAACACCGCCTGTTATTAATCCTAAAAATGTTAATATTAGTCAGGTTCCTTCAGCACCTCCAACAGATGTTGCGTTTCAGAATGTTCCAAACTGGTCGTGGGGTTATAATGTAAATAATACCTTAGGAAATAATGCTTTAATGGCTCAATTGGAGATAATATCAGGAACATTCAATAATTATTTTAGTGGAGTGGGACAACCGCTTCAATATAATTTTAGTGGTGCTAGTGAAAATACTGCGTATACTCCTTCAGGATCTGCTACACATTTACCTGCTTCTGGTGCTGGAAGCAGTAATAATACAGCTGCATTCTATACACTAAGTGGTAAGGCACAGGTAGAAATACCGAGTGCGGTAACAGTTAATGTTGTAGGTAACAGTAGTGGAGGAGGACAATTAAATTCAATTTATTATATGGGGAATCCGTCAGGTTCAGGAAATTCTGAAGCTAAATTAATACATAAAGCAAATACTAATATCTATGGAAATAATATAGCAGTAGTAAATATAGATAACGTGGCTAGTACAGGTGGTATAACTTTTGTAAATAGAGGAAATATAATAGGACATGCACAAAATGGAACATTTGTTGATACTTCAGGTACAACGTTAACTGGAGCAACTCCAGGGAATCATATATTTGGAGCTTATTCTTATGGAACTTCAGAAAGTGATAAAATAGAAAATGCTTCTGATGGAAGTGTAATTTTCTATGCGCCAGAAAGTGTAGGATGGGCATACAGTGCAAGTAATACGCAAGCTATAACGAGAAGTTCAATTAATAATGGTAAAATGCAACTATTTGGAAAAAACAGTTTAGGAATAGCTACTGATAGTGATACTACAACTACACAAATGGCACACGCAGATATTCAGCTTAATACACCAATTGAAATATATGGAGATGAATCAGTAGGAGCAAGTTTCTTGTCAGAGCCAGATACTAGCTCAAATAATTTTTTTAATTCAAAATTTAATATTCAAATTGGAGGATCTTCTTTAACTTCACAAGAAGCTACTTATGGTGATACCAAAGGAGACCTAAAAAAAGTTCAAAATTCAGTTGGACTAAATTTTGATTTTACAGTTAATAATAATGGATTTACAAATTTAGATATAAATAATTATAATGTGAATTTAGAGAAAAATTCTAAAAATTCAATAGCTCTTAGAGCAGGAGAAGCTAAGCTTACATTTAATGATTCAGCTGCTAGCGTTATAACTATTGATGGGGAAGATAACATAGGATATCTTTCAGATGGAGGTACAAATAATAATTTAGTTTATAATAATACAACTAATAATTTTAAAGTTAAGGGAAATAATGCAATATTATTTGCTTCCAAAAGTGGTGGAACATTGAAAATAAATAATTCATTACCTCTAGCTTCAACAACAGTTAGTGGAAAAGGATTTACTTTAGCGTATTCTGAAGGATCTGGTTCAACAGTTACATTGAATCAAGGTGTTACAGGAAAAGTTGCTGGCTCTGATGCAGTACTGTATTATGCGAAAAACAGTGGAAATATTACTGTAACAGAAGCAGCAGTTACCCAACCATCAACTACTGTTAATTCATCAGGAGTGACAGTTGTAACAGATTTATCAATAGGAACTCCTAAAGTTACTATTTCTGGAAATAATGGAGTTGGATTCTATGCTACAAATGGAGGGCAAATTGTAGCGGAAAACAGTTTTATGAAATTATCTGATGGATTAGTCGGTGTGTATAGTGACGGTTCCACAAGCAATATAAATTTAAAAAATTCAATTTTAGATTATAAAGGAAGTGGTTATTCCATTTATAGTGGAAATAATGGGAAAATCGATTTACGAGGAAGTACAGTTGTTTTAAGAGGAAAGGCTATAGGAGTACAAGGATCTTCTTTAAGTGATATAACAACAAATGCAAATACAAAAATAGTTGTTATGTCAAATGATGCTATTCCATTTGAATTTAAAAATAAAGGAACGGTCAACTTAACATCCATAGATACAGATTTAGGTATTACCGCTTCAGGAATTCAAGTTATAAACGGAGAAGATTCAACGACTACGTATACTGATTATAAAAAAGCATTTGTAGATGGAATTACGAACTATAATATTGATGCAGATATTGATAAAAGTTTAGCTGCAAATATTGCTAATGAGTCAACAGATTCATTTAAATTTGTTAAGAGATATTTAGCTCAACGTGCAGTTTTGAATTTGCAGGCAGGTAAAAATGTAACAGCTCATTTAAGTTCTTCAGACCTAACAGCAACAGGAATGAAAGCTGTTGTTGGACTTGATATGAGTTCAAGCAGTTCAGCAGTTTCAAATAATGAAACACAAATAAATCTTGCAGCAGGTTCTAAAGTTTCGGCAGACAGAACAGACGGTGGAAACGGAGCAGTAGGATTATTCATAAACTACGGAAAAGTTCATACAGATTTATCAGCTACAATAAATGTTGAACAATTAACAACTAACTCTCATAATAACAGTGCTGTAGGAATTTATGCTGTAAATGGTTCAGATGTAAATAATGAAGGTACTGTAAATGTTGGCGGAAACAGTTCAATTGGATTGTTAGGATTGGCGTATAGAGAAGATGCAGCTACTGGAGTGTCGAAAGTAAATGAATTTGGTGGGAAACCTGGTGAAGGAACAATTAACGTTGTAAATAAAGGTAATGTTATATTGGATGGAACTACATCTTATGGAATTTATGTGAAAAATAATAATTTAACAGGAACTAAAGCTGGAACTACTGGTAAAAATATAGGAAATGGAGCGTTAACTTTATCAGGAGATAAATCTATCGGAATGATAGGAGATAAAGCAACGTTAACAAATGATATAAATGCAAAAATTAATATGACAGGACAGGAACAAGTTGGAATGTTTGCTAATAATAGTTCATCATTGATAAATAAGGGAGAAATTAATTTAGCAGCTTCAACAGGTTCTATTCCAAGTGTAGGGATTTATACTAATGATGCAACAACAGATATAGTAAATGATGGTAAAATTACTGGTGGAAATAAAAACTACGGTATTTTTGGAACAACAGTAACTCATGGAGCAACAGGAGAAATCACAGTTGGAGATGAAGGAGTAGGAATTTATTCAACAGAAGGAAATATCGCATTAAATCCAGGTTCTAAAGTAAAAATTGGAGCAAATGAAGGAGTAGGAGTATTTACTACTGGAACAGCAGGAAGAACAATAAATTCTAATACTGATATGACAATTGGAGATTCTTCATTTGGTTATGTAATTAAAAACACAGGAACAACAACTTTAACAACAAATGGAACAGCTGCATTAGGAAATGAAGCAAAATTCATTTATTCTAACAATAGCGATATAACAGTAAGTAATAATGTTGCATTGACTTCAACAGGAAATAATACTTATGGAATTTACTCTCCAGGAACAGTAGTAAATAATGCAAATATTGATTTTGGAAGAGGAACAGGAAGTGTGGCAATTTATGCGACTAATGGTGGAAATGCAACAAATAATGCAGTAATTTCAGTAAGTGGAAGTAATTTATTAGCAACTCCAGTTCCAGAATATGGAATGGGAATGGCAACGTCTAACGGAACAATAACAAACAACGGAACAATAAAGGTGGCAGTTGATGAAGGAATTGGAATGTTTGCTTCAGGAAGTGGATCAAGAGCAATAAACAGCAGTACAGGTGTAATAGAATTAAGTGGAAAAAATACAAAAGGAATGTATGTTGATAATAATGCAGTAGGAGAAAACTGGGGGATTATTAAAACAGTTCCTACAGCAAATAATGATGGTATTTTAGGTGTGGTTGCAACAGGTGGAGGAATAATTAAAAACTATGGACAAATTATTGTAGACGGTCCTAATAATAAAGCTGGATATCTTGGTTCTACAGGAACATACACAAATGAAACTAGTGGGGGTATAACAGGAACTGTTACAAATACTAACGGCGCAGATGGAGTTATAAGAAAAGTAAGCAATCCAACGAGTAAAACCGTAGCAGGAATAGAAATAATAGCCCCACCAGCAGCAACAGCAGCTACTATAAAAATAAACAATAATATTGTAATTCCAACGGTTATAAATACGAATACTTCAACACCAAATCCGTCAGTTGCAACAGTAACTTCTCCAGACGGAACAGTAACAACTATAGACTTAAACTCAACGAAATTGGGAAGTATTCCATCAAATGAACAAGCTGGAGTACTTGGAATGTATATTGATACATCAGGAGTAAATTATACACATCCGATTGAAGGATTGAATAATTTGACAGGATTAAAAAAAATTAATTTGATATTTGGTAATGAGGCAGCAAGATATACTAATAGTAAAGTTATAGAAGTTGGGGATAATATAATAAGTCCGTATAATAACATGATATTATCATTAGCGGCATCAAGTAGTGGAATGAAATTTGCTTTAAATGCAGGAAGTTTAACTTGGTTTGCCACAGCAACGCAAAATTTATCTACTGGTGCTTTAGGAAAAGTTTATTTAGTAAAGATACCATATACTGCATTTGCTCAAGATAAAGATACTTATAATTTTTTAGCTGGACTAGAACAAAGATATGGAGCAGAAGAAAGTGGAAGAGAAAAAGAATTATTTAATAAGTTAAATAATTTAGGGAAAAGTGAATCTCATATTCTAGCACAGGCTGTAGATGAAATGAAAGGTCATCAATATGCAAATATTCAACAAAGAACTAATGCCACAGGAAATGCTCTGGACAATGAGTTTAGCTATTTGAGAAATGAATGGAGAAATCCAACTAAGCAAAATAATAAAATCAAAGCATTTGGATTAAGAGACGAATACAATACTGATACAGCTGGAATTGTTGACTATAAGAGCAATGCCTATGGAGTAGCTTATGTTCACGAAGATGAAAAAGTCAGAATGGGTAACTCAAGTGGATGGTATGCAGGAGCAGTAACAAACAGATTCAGATTCAAGGATCTAGGAAAGTCAAGAGAAGATCAGACAATGATAAAAGCTGGAATATTTAAGACAATGTCGCCTAAAAAGGATTACAACGGAGCATTGCAGTGGACAGTTGCAGGAGATGTATTTGCAGGAATTAATAACATGAAGCGTAAATTCTGGATAGTTGATGATACATTTGAAGCTAAATCTACATACCATACTTATGGAGCAGCTCTTAAAAATGAACTTGGTTATGATATAAGAATGAGTGAAAGAACACATTTAAGACCATTTGGAGCTGTGAAGATGGAATATGGAAGATTTAACGATGTGAAAGAAAATTCTGGACAAATGAGATTGCAAGTTAAAGGAAATGACTATTTTTCAGTAAAACCAGAAGCAGGAGTTGAATTTAAGTATATTCAGCCACTTGCGGTAAAAACAAACTTGACAGTAGGGCTTACAGCTGCTTATGAAAACGAGCTTGGGAAACTACAAAATGGAAATCAGGCAAGAGTAAGATACACGACAGCAAACTGGTATAATCTTGAAAAAGAAAAGGAAGATAGACGTGGAAACGGTAAGTTTGACCTTAATATCGGAGTTGACAATACAAGATTTGGTGTTACGGTAAATGCTGGATATGACACTAAAGGAAACAATGTTAGAGGTGGAATTGGATTTAGGGCAACTTATTAGTTTTCAAAAATTGTAGATAATTAAAAAAATCGGAAGAGGAAAAAAATCAGTTTCCGGTTTTTTATTGATTTTCAAACAGAGTTTGGTATTTATATTAACCCCCGTTTAAAAATAGAGGTTATATTTTATATTATTTGCTAACAAAGGATCTTGACTTCTTGCAAAGAAATTTATGACCAGTCTGCGTTTTAAATGGAAAATGGTATTACTTTGCCTGAATTGAAAAAAACAATAGAAAAATAAAGGATTATATGCTATAATAATAAAATGATTAAAAGTGAGAGAAGAGAGAAAGGAAGATAGACAATGGGATTCAGAAGTCACAAAAGAGCGATCCAAATTGCTTCAGCAGTTATGATGGGGGTATTTGGAATAGCAATGCTTATTACTGGAATACTATTTTTGAAAAATAATATTTTTGAAGCGTCAAAAGGTAATAGAGAAGTAATTGCGACAATTAATGGGACAAAAATTTATCGTGATGATTTTGAAAGGGAAACTTATTCGTTAAAAAATCAGCTAAATGAGATTAATCAGCAAAAAATACAGCAGTTAGCACAAGCGGGAGTAAATACTGAAAATATAAAAAATATTCCTGATGACATTATAGATCAATATGTTTTGCAACTTTTGGTAAATAAGGAAATACTACTTTCATCAGCTAAGAATTTGGGAATAAAAGTGAGCAATTCAACAGTTGATAAGGAATTTAAAGCTTATCAAAAACAGTCAAAATTAGGGAAAGATGAATTTTCTCAATATTTAAGATCAGTTGGATATAATGTTACTTCATTTAAAAAAATGATAAAAGATCAAAAAACTGTTGATAAAATGAGAGAAAAATTATTTGCAGATGATAAAATTACAGATGAAGAAGTTAGGAAGGCTTATGAAAGAAATAAATATACTCAAGCCTTTGAAAATCAAGAATTTGATGATGTAAAAGATCAAATTAAAGAAAATATGAAGCAAGATAAAGATATTATGATTTTAAATTCATTTATTGCAAAGGCTAAACAAAAAGCTAAAATTGAATTTAAAGATGAAAAATTTAAAAAAATGTATGCTAATATAACAGCAGCTGTGGCACAAAATGGAGAGTATAAATATACAAATGCAGATGTAAATGAACAAATTGTAAATGCTGTTTCACAAACTCAAGAAGGTTATTCACCAAAAATGGCAAATGATTTAAAAAGTATGTTAAAAACAAATTTGAATAAATTTATACAAATTGCAAATAAGGCTAAAGCGGCTGGAATAAAGGCAGATGCTGATTTAGTAGGAGTAGATCAGTTAAGAGATTATTCTCAAAAATATTATAATTATTTAATTGATACTTATAAACCTGATAATGCGGCATTACAAGCAAAATTTGACTCTAGGAGAGATAGCTACAATACTCAAAATAGTATAGGCGGTTATGTAATTGGAGAAGAATATCAGGCTGGAGAAAATGATTTTGCCATGGCTAAAAAGCAGGCTGAAGAAATTATGAAGACTACAAATAAAGATAATTTTGCAGAAAAAGCTAGAGAATTTTCAAAGGATTCTGGTTCGGCTAAAAATGGTGGAAGTTTAGGAGAAACAGCGGATTTATCAAAACTTGTTCCAGAATTTGCAAATGCGGTTAAAAACGGTAAGGCTGGGGATATTGTGGGACCAATAAAAACACAGTTTGGTTATCATATTATTTACATTCAAAGTAAAGATCCGAAAAATGAAAATGTAGCGAAAGTTAGCCATATTTTAATAACTCCGACTATTTCTGAAGCTTCAAAACAAAAAGTTATTAAGAAAATTCAAGACTTAAAAGCTGAAATTCAAAGTAAGAAAGTTACTTGGAGTAATGTGGAAAAACAGGATAAATATAACTTTAGTGTAAAAGAAAGATTTAAAAAGCTAGTTAAAACTGATGCAATTCCAGGAATTGGAATGAATAAAGAATTAATGGATCAAATATTTGCATTGCAAATAAATGGATTTTTAGAAAAAAATGATACAACTGGATATTACTTAATTGCAAAAACATCAGAAATACCATTTACACAGGCAACATTTGAAAATTCAAAAGAACGTGTAAGATTGGAACTTGCACATGAATATGCAGATAAGCAATTGGGAATTACACAATAATTTTCCATTTAAATAGTTAGATTTGATTTATCAAGGATTCTTTTGTTATCAAATAAACAAAGTACAAAATATTATAAAGAACTGTTTTAAATACTAAAAATATTTAAGGCAGTTTTTTATTTATATTAATACTAAATCTTGTTTAAAAATAGAAGTTATATTTTATATTATTTGATAACAAGGGGTCTTGACCTTTGCAGGAAAATTCATAGCCAGTCTGCTGTTTAAATGGGAAATAGTATAATTTTATTGAAGATCAGGAGTTAAAATGAGTTATATTGAAAATTTAGAAAGTGTCGGAAAAAAGATAATTGTGGAGGAAGAAGGGCTTAAAATAACAGAAGATGCTATTTTACTTTCAGAATTTATAAAAAGTTATTTTAATAAGAAATACAAAAATTTAAAAAATAAGAAGTTATTTTTAGAAATTGGAGCAGGACAGGGGATAATTTCATTATTACTTTCGGAACTTGATATTGTTTCAAAGATTTTTGCTGTGGAAATTCAAGAAGAAGTTTTTGCGACTTTAGGGAAAAATATAGAAATAAATGATTTAAATGAAAAAATAATTCCGATTAATGAAAATATAAAAAAGGTTGATGGAGAATATGATTTTATTTTTTCAAATCCTCCATATAAAAAAACTGATTCTGGGAAAATGTCTCAAAATAAAGTAGAACGAATTAGTAAATATGAAGTTTTGTTGACATTGGAAGAATTAATTTTAGAAATAAGAAGGCTATTAAAAAATTATGGAGAATTTTTTATAGTTGTACCGAACAGCAGATTAAATGATGTTTTTCGGTATATTTATGAAAATAAGCTAAATATATTGTCGATTAAAATAAATAAGTACAAAAAGGTAGATTTGGTTGTTGTGCATGGGAAAAAAGGTGGGAAAATAAATTCGGTAATTGAAATTAAGTAATTAATTATTAACAAAATATATATAATATACATAATATATAATTAATTCATTGACAATCAAATTAAAAAATGATACTATAACACGTGTTATAATAATGGAATTAAAATAAGAAAATAAGTGAGAGGAAGGTAATAATTTATGAAAAAATTATTGGGACTATTGTCTTTGACTTTGGTAACCTCTGGATTTGCTAAAGCGGATCAGGATGTATTGAAAAATATTAATGTTTCTACTGAATATAGGCAGAATTATCAGGATAAGACAGGTGATGATGCAAATGGAATTGGATTTGCGGGAATTAAAAAGGATAATCGCGGGAGAACACGGGTAAGAAATATTTTTTCTGGAAAAATCGGATTAGTTGACGAAGGGGACTGGGATTTGACTTTTTTTACAAGATGGGATAAAGATCAAAATAGAAATAAATTTAATGGACAAACAATTACTCAGTATGGAACTTTTAGAAAAAATGATAGAATTTATAGTAAATTAGGATTAGAGAAGAAATTATCAGATGATGTTAAATTGAAAATTAGATGGCAAAATGATATTTATAGAAATAAAGATTTAGTTACAAAAGAAATTTCTACAACAGGAATTGGGAATGAATTTGCGATAGGACCGACGTTTAATAAAAAAATATGGGGACAAAATGTAACATTGGCTGTAGAAGGTGTTTATTTTCGATTTAAGGGGAATAGAAGAGGAGAATATTATTTGAGCGGAAATGACTTTAAAGGGTCAAAAGTTAATGGTTGGGGACTTAATGCGGATCTTGAAGTAAGTAATAATATTAAAAAGGGAGAATGGGGAAGTTTAGATTATTATGCTTATTTCACGAATCATTACCGAGACACGAATAAGACACAAAAAAATGGGAAAAAGGCTAAACCATCAGTTTATCAAGATTATTATGCAAACTTATCATATACGACACCGTCAGTTGCGGGAATTTACGGGAAAGTTGTCTTAGAAAATGAATTTGAAAGATATCCAAGATATTATTGGGAAAATATGTTTGGTGTAATTACAGAAGCTGGATATAAAAAATCATTTGAAGCGGGGGAAGGCAAAGTTTCGGTAAATCCTTTTGTAAAATATCGTCCATATTATAGGGATTCTTATAAGAAATCAGGATCAAATAGAAAAACTACAGAAACAGAAGAAGTAAGATTTGGATTATCGGTGGGATATTCTGTAAATTAAAAAATTTAATGATATTTCATAATTCCAAAATAATTTTAATAATATAAAAAAGAATCTATTCAATAAAGAATAGAACTTTTTTATATGAACGAACCCATTCAGAATTGAACTGCTAAAAATTATATAATAGATATGTTCGATAACCTAAGTTTTTTTTATCTATACAAGGGGTCAAGACCCCTTGCTTCAAGATATTTATTTTATTAAATTCTAAGTTTGTATAGTTATCGAACAGGTCTAATAAGTAAAATAGCCATAGTTTTTGAATTGGATTTTAAATCAGTTTTTCTATAAATGAATTTTCATTCAAGATATTTTATAATTAATTTTATAGAGAAGTCAAATAATCAACCAGTTCCTTTTCAATTTCTGCATTAAATTTTCCAATTCTAAAATTGTATTTTATCTCGTCAAAATTTTCTGGTTTTTCATTCATCTCTTTTCTTACTACAGCTGGAAATTCATTCCAAAAAGTATTATATTTTCCATCAACATACGAAATCAATGTAGGTATTTTTATTTGTTCTTCTGTGTCTGGAAAAAATTCTCTGGCAGTTTCTCTTGAACGGTAGTCGATTTTAATTTTACTGTTTAAATCGCTGAATTTTTTTAGGAAAGGGACAGTTGCACGGCAATCTGGACAGTAAACTTGTGCTACGGCGATAATTGTAATATCCTTGTCTATACCTTTTATAGCCTTTTCAGTTTCTTTTGATAAAGAGATTTTTTCTATAATCCTTAGCTGCTTTTTGTCCTCTTGCGATTCAGTCACTTCAAATTTTAAATAATCTTCAAATGTTCCCATTATTTTCACCTCATAAATTTTATTTCTCTTTTTGACATTGTATCATTATTAGGCAAGTTTTTGCAAGTTCAAAAAAATTTTAATTCAAATTTTTTTGGGAATGTGCTAAAATCATTGTAGTAGGGAATTTTATGTATAAGGCTGTTATATCAGGAAGAGGTTAGAAGATTATTTTTATAAATAGAAAGCAATATTCAAAGTAAATTGAATGGAACGACTTTGAAAAACTTGCTTTTACAAAAATATTTTTTCTAGGCATGTATAAAAACAGTTGGAAATAGAAGAGGAAGTAAGAAAAGTAATGAATAATAAAGTTAATATTGTATTTGTAAATGAAAAAAGCTTAGAAACTTTTTCAAGGGATTGTGATAAGGCTGTGGTGGCTGGATTCTTGCTTCAAAGAAATGAGGTGACATTAAAAGATGCTGTTTCGTTTGGAGATTTAATAATTATGACTTGATAACTCAAACTGGATTTAGATTTGTAATAAAAGATTCAATTTATAGATTGCTTGAAAAATTAATGGATAATGAAATTATTGGAAGTAGTGCTGAAGATGAAATGGCAACGAAGGTAAAGGAAATATTTAAGACTTAGCAAAAATATAAAATTTGAATATTTTTAAATAATAATAGAATTACAAAGAGTTAAGAACTTTATTATTAAATGAATTTAAATAGGTTTGGTTTTAAAATAATAAATAAAATAAAGAGAGAAGGGAAAAAATGAATAAAATTGCATTGGTTGTAGATGATGCATCGTATATTAGAGAAGATATAAAGGATATTCTCGAAGAGCAAGGATATAAGGTATATGAAGCAAGTGATGGGCTGGAAGCTGTAGAAATGTATAAAAAGGTAAGTCCATCTGTTGTAACAATGGATATAAATATGCCAAGAATGCATGGATTAAAAGCTGCACAAATTATTACAGATTTTGATAAGGAAGCAAAAATTATGATTTGCAGCACAATGGTTATGTTTCCTAATTATATGAAAATGGGAAAAGAAGCTGGAGCAAAGGCATTTTTATCAAAGCCTTTTAATGAAGTGGAATTTATGAATGAATTTTCAAAATTATTTTCATAAAAATTATTGAAGTGCGATAATGAGTAATTTTAAAAGTAATAGAGTTAAAAGATATTATATTAATTAGATTTTTATAAATTTTTCATAAAAAATATAATGATAGATAATTCTAAAAGTAAAAGCGATAAAGATTGAATAACAGCAGTATTTATAATTGCAAGGGGTCAAGACCTCTTGTCAGATAGGTAGAGAAAAATAAGAAAATTAAACAATAAGAAATACTGTGTTTATTGAAATTTTTATACTTTTACAAATAGCTAAAAATATAATAAGAGAAGGAGAGAATAAAATGTTTAAAGCTGTTGTAAGCGATTTGGACGGCACACTTTTGAATGCGGAACATAAGGTAGGTGAATTTACTAGGGAAACAGTAAAACTATTATTAGAAAAAGGGATAAAGTTTTATATTGCGACTGGAAGAAATTATTTGGGAGCAAAAGAAGCTATGGATGAACTTGGAATAAAAGTTCCGCTTATTACTTCGCATGGATCTGCTGCTTTTGATGAAAATGGAAATGAGATTTTTTCAAATAAGTTAAAGAGAGAATATTTAGATAAAGTTTTGGATATTGATTACAAGTCGTTTGGAAAAGATATAATTATAACAGGATATTCAGGACCAAACTGGTTTGTTACTGAAGATTTGAGAGAATATTTTTATAATAAAAAGCCTGATAGAACTAGATACCCAAAACAGATTACTCCTGAAGAGTTTAGAAAACATGATTTTGCAAAAATATTTTTTCTTGGAGAAAAACATAGCGAGCTTCTTGCTCTTGAAAATGAAATAAAAAAAGCTGTTGGTGAAGGGAATGTAAGTCTTTTATTTGCAAATAAAGGAAGCCTGGAAGTATTTTCTGCAAGCTGTAATAAGGCAAAGGCGGCTGAAACAGTATTGAAAAGGGATGGATTGACATTGGATGATGCTGTTTCATTTGGGGATGGAGTAAATGACTATGACTTGATAACAGAAACTGGACTTGGATTTGCAATGGGAAATTCGATTTATCTTCTGCTTGAAAAACTGACAGATACTGAAATTATTGGAAGCAATGCGGAAGACGGAATGGCAAAAAAAGTTAGAGAATTGTTTAATCTATAATAAAAAAATGAATGTTATGAAAATTAAGTGAGTATTTATGCTAGGTAGCAAGAGGTTAAAACTTTTTGTCAAAAATGGAGAAAAATAAGAAATTAAACAATAAAAAATACTGTATTTGTTGAAAGAAATAGGAAAGGAGAGTTTATGTATAAAGCGGTTATCAGTGATTTGGATGGAACTTTATTAAGCAGAGGGCATCACGTTACAAAATTTACTAAAAATGTGATAAGGGAAATAATAAAAAAAGGAATAAACTTTTACATTGCTTCAGGTAGAAGTTATGATCAAATTGGGTATATAACTGAACAGCTTGAAGTAAAAATTCCCATTATAGCTGCAAATGGTGCAAGAATTTTTGATGCAGATGGAAATATGATTTATGAAAAAGGTTTGCCAAAAGAAGCAGCAGAGGCAATCTTGGGGCTGGATTATGAAAGCATAGCTGAAGGTTCACATTTAAACATTTTTTCGGGAAATGACTGGATTATTACAAAGGGAACGGCTCAAAAAGTGTATGACAGAATTTCAAGGGATGTAAAAGTTGATTTTAAGGAAGTTCCAAAAGATGAATTAAAAAACTTGGATATTTTAAAAATATTCTACATTGGAGAACATGAGCAGCTTACAAACTTGGAAAAAGCCATCTTGAAAATAAGAAATGATGTAAATGTTATTTTTGTTACCGATTATTGTATGGAAATTATGGCAAAAGGAGCAAATAAGGGTGCAGCGGCAAAATTTCTGTTAGAAAGGGAAGGCTTGGAATTGAAGGATGCGGTAGCTTTTGGTGATGGTGAAAACGATTTTGAAATGCTTACAATGGTTGGGAAAGGTTATGCAATGGGAAATTCCATAGACAGATTAAGAAAACTGTTGCCAACGGATTTTGAATTTGTTCAATCAAATACGGAAGATGGAGAAGCTGTGAAATTACAGGAACTGTTCTTGGAAAGAGCAAAAAATATTTAATAATTAAAAATCTCTTTAAATTAAAAAAATATATTATACTAAACTCTGTTTAAAAAAGAAGTTATATTTTTCTGAAATGTTTTAAAAATAATAACTATTTTTTATTTATAGTATTATCTGTTTAATCTAAAAAATTCATTTATGAATAAATTTGATTTGTATAACAAAAAATTAAAGGAGAGTATTATGTTAAGAGCCAATGAGGAAAAGTTTCTAAAAAAAATGAAAGAAAATATCAATATTGAAAATTTAAAAGGGGATGGGAAAATATTTTCATATGTAAATAAAGACTATCTCACAGGAGATAATGAAAAATATATGAATATGTATGATAAGTTATCATTTTGGTATGATTTTGGTGAAAAATGGATAGAATTGCTCAGATATGGAAATACAATTTCTGAAATGAGAAAAAATCTTATGAAACATCTAGAATGGAGAAATGGAGTTTCTGTTTTATATATCTCTATTGGTACTGGAAAGGATTTAAATTTTATTCCACAGGACATTGATTTAAATTCTTTAGATTTTACGGGAGTAGACATTTCCTATGGCATGTTAAAAAAATGTTATTCTATCTGGAAAAAAAAGACAAATCTTACATTAGTAAATTGCTGTGCAGAAGATTTGCCTTTTAAGGATAATGTTTTTGATATTGTTTTTCATGTAGGAGGAATTAATTTTTTTACTGATAAGGCTCGAGCTATAAAAGAAATGATTCGTGTATCAAAACCTGGTTCAAAAATAATGATAGCAGATGAAACCGCAGATTTTATTGGAACTCAATATAAGAAAAGTATTTTCACAAAAAATTACTATAAAAATACAGATTTTGATTTAAGTGAAATCCAGAAATGTATACCTGTAAATGTAAAAGAAAAGAAGATGGACTTTTTATGGAATAACAGATTCTATTGTATTACATTCAGAAAATAGACAAAACAGCACTTTTATACTAAACCCCATTTGAATAACAAATGTATTATAAATCTTTTTAATGGATTAAACCTAATTTTTACTTTTAAATAATTAGAATAAATATCCACTTTTTAAATGGGGAATAGTATAAAATATCAAAATTTATTCACAAATATGCAAATTTCTAATTTTTAGTAGAAATCGCATCCACATCGTATTGTTTCAATTCACCTTGAGAATTATTTTTTAAATCATAATAAGCCGCAACTCCTATCATAGCCGCATTATCAGTACAATATTCCATTTTCGGAAAATGAACTTGAATTTGCTCATTTTCATCAGTTTTTAAATTTGTAAATTCTAAAAATTTTTCACGAAGCCGTTTATTTGCAGAAACACCACCTGCAACAAGTATCGTTTTCACATCTTTTTCTTTCACAGCCATCAAAATTTTATCATATAGCACATTTACGATAATTTCCTGAAGAGATTTTGCAATATCTTCTTTTGAAAATGGATTACCTTTCATATTTTGAGTATTTACATAGTTAGTTATAAAAGTTTTTATTCCGCTAAAACTAAAATTATAACCATCAACTTTTGGTTTTTTTATTTTCAGAATATCTTTACCACTTACTGACAGTTTATCAATATGCGGACCTCCTGGATATTCTAGCCCCAATATTCTTGCAATTTTGTCATATGTTTCCCCAACAGCGTCATCTAACGTTTCACCAAGTAAATCAGTAATTATTTTTCCATTTTCTTCATAAATGTAGTATAAATTTGTATGTCCGCCTGATACAACTAGTGATATTGCAGGTAATTTTACATCATTGTCAATGAAACTTGAGAAAATATGTCCGTTAATATGATTTACTGGGATTAATGGAATGTTATTGGCATAGCTTAGGGATTTTGCAAACATTAAGCCTACAAGTAAAGACCCGATAAGTCCAGGAGTATTTGTTACTGCGATATAATCAATATCACTTAATTTACAGTTGGCTTTTTCCAGAGCTTCAGTAAATACCGGTAAAATATTTTCTATATGGTGTCGTGAAGCAATTTCAGGCACTACACCGCCAAATTCTTTGTGAATATCAATTTGTGTGGAAATAATATTGCTTAAAATCTTTTTCCCATCCTCAACAACTGCAACAGAAGTTTCATCACAAGATGATTCAAATGCAAGTATTTTCATAATTTTTCTCTCTTTCTTTTTGTGTTTTTTTATTTTTTGTATAAAATTATTTGATAATTTATAAAAATTTTGTTAGTTATGTTCGATAAACTAAGTTTTTTTCTATACAAGGGTTAAAATACCTTGCTTCAGGATATTTATTTTATTAAATTCTAAATTTATATAGTTATCAAACAGGTCTATTAATTGTATTCTTTAATAATTTTATTAAATACAGTTTCTATTGAGATTCCAGTCATACAATCTGCGTATTTTTTTGGAAATTTATTGTCTCCGTAAAGTGAATGTGGCGGACAGCTTGGATTATTGAGTAAAAAAGTATTTTTTTCAAAGGAAAATAATTTCGGATCAGTCGGTCCAAAAAATACAAAAGTCTTGGCTTTTACAGCCCTAGCTATATGAAATGGGCCTGAGTCATTTGTAACAGCCACTTTTGCATATTTCAACAATATTCCACTTTCCTTAAAGGAAATTTTCCCGCACAAATCAATAATTTGGACATTTTCATCAGTTTTTACAACATTTTCATCTTCTTTTCCGCCAATCACAAAAATTCTTAATTTTTCCTCATTATTTACAAATTTATTTTTATTTTTCAAAATTTTTTTTGCCAATTCATCATAATAAGGCCATTTTTTCGTAAATTTAGAAGCTCCAGGAGCTAACACAAAATAATTTCCATTTTTCAAATCATATTTTTTTACAAACTCTTCTTCCATTTTTTTATCAATATAAAATTCTAGATTATCCCCAAGTCCATTTTTTATGTTTTCATCCAAAAAATTTATTCCTAATTTTTTTAAAGCTGTAAAATAACTCTCAACAATAGTACAATCTGCATTATAAGTTATAAGTTTTGCTTTTACAAGAATAGTTTTCCACCATTTTCTTTTTTTATATCGGCAATAGTGAGTATGCTTATTTTCAAGACTTTTTCCAATAATTCTAGACAGAAATTTAGAATGAAGATCAATGACATAGTCATAATTTTCTGTTTTTAGTCTATTTATCATATTTTTTATATATTTTTGATCCTTACTTTTTTTCTTATCAAAAATTATCAAATTTCTAATTTCAGGATTTAATGAAATTGCTTCAGAAAAAGTATTGTAAACTACAAAATCTATTACAGCCTTTGGATATTTTTCTCTAATTGCCCTTATTACTGGAGTTGTAAGCACTATATCTCCAAATGAGCTAAATCTTATTATTAATATTTTCATATTTTTTCCTCTTCTAAAGTATAATATTTTACTCGATTTCTTTAATATCAAGATAAATTTAAGTAAAAATTTGAGCAAAATATTTATAAGTTTTTAAACTTTTATTTATGTTACTTCATGTTATTTTATAATTTAAAACTATTATTAGTCAAGTGTTTTTCTTTCTAAAAATAGAAATTATATTTTATTTATTTTCTGACAAGGGGTCTTGACCCCTTGCATAGTAGAAATTATAGCAAATCTATTATTTTAATGGAAAATAGTATAAAATAAAAAAATGTAGCCATTTAACTACATTTTATAAAAAAAAATACCTACATTAATTGCAAGTATAGCTTAATTAATATAATGGTGCCTAGAAGAAGATTCGAACTTCCGACCCTACGGGTATGAACCGTATGCTCTAGCCAACTGAGCTATCTAGGCATTTGGTGGCGGGAGCTGGATTTGAACCAACGACCTTCGGGTTATGAGCCCGACGAGCTACCATGCTGCTCTATCCCGCGACAATAAAAATTTCTTATAAGTGGTGCCTCGGGCCGGACTTGAACCGGCACGGGATAAATTCCCACAGGATTTTAAGTCCTGTGCGTCTACCGATTTCGCCACCAAGGCATATTTACTTAAAAGTAAACTTACAAATAAGATTATACAGTATTTTCTTAAATTTGTCAACAACTTTTTTTTCTAGATTTTTTTTAGTTAAAGTGGTAAAATATATTATAAGGTATTTTTAGATCTCTTAAAAATTCAGATTAATAAAAGCTAAATAAATTTAACAAATTTAAAATTTAGTTTGAAATAAGCTGTTTCATAGTAAGACTACTTTAAAACCGAACTCAAAAATTATAATTTTCTACATTAAGTCCTAGTTTTACTTAATTTTTAATCAGTTCGATTTTAAGAAGGTTTGAATATATTATTAAAAATTTTAGAATTATAAGATTTTTGGAAAAGGAAGAGGATATGAAAATGTATAAAATATTTAAAGATGTAAATTACAAAGTGCTTCAAGAGGGTGAAAACTTTGAAATCAAGGGTATTGAGTATGATTCACGGAAAATTGAAAAGGATTTTGTATTTGTGGCAATGACAGGAAGTACTGCAGATGGGCATGATTTTATTCAAAAGGCTATTGACAGTGGAGCTAGAATGATTATTTGTGAAAAGAATGTGGATATAAAAGAATATAAAAATGCTGATTCTGCAACTTTTGTCCAAGTGGAAGATATACGTAAAAAATTAGGAATAATTGCTTCAAATTATTACGATTATCCACAAAATAAAATAAAAATAGCTGGAATTACAGGAACAAACGGAAAAACTACATCAAGTTTTATTTTGGAAAATATTTTGGAAAAAACAGCTAGAATAGGAACTACTGGAAACCGTATTTTAGATGAAGAATTTGAAACAGTTAATACAACTCCAGAATCATTGGAATTAATAAAATTAATAGATAAAAGTGTAAAAAAAGGTGCAGATTATTTTATAATGGAAGTTAGTTCCCATGCTCTTGAAATTGGACGTGTGGATATGCTTCAATTTGATTCTGCAATATTTACTAATTTAACACAAGATCATCTTGATTTTCATAAAACTATGGAAAATTATTTTAATGCTAAGAAAAAAATATTTTCAATGTTGAGAAATAATGGTACAGGAATAATTAATACTGATGATAAGTATGGAGAAAAAATTTATTCTGAAAAAAAAGATGAAAATAATGATTATATTTCCATAAGCATAAAAAATGAAGAAGCTGATATATGGGGAGATATTTTAAATTATACAAATCATGGAATGAAAATAAAAATAAACTTGGATAACTATTTTGAAAGAAGAAATCTTGTAAAAAGTAAAGATGAAGAAGAATACAAATTTGAAATAGAATTAGTGGGAGAATATAATTTGTATAATGTCCTTGGCTGTGTTGCCAGTGCATTGTCGCTTGGAGTAAAAATAGATTTTATTGTGAAAAAATTACAGGAAATGCCATCAGTTCCAGGAAGATTTGAAACAATAAAAAATAATCTGGAAGCAAGGATCGTAGTGGATTTTGCACATACAGATGACGGACTTTTAAATATTGGAAAAACTTTGAAGCAAATTACAGATAATCAAGTAATTACAATATTTGGTGCAGGTGGTGACAGAGACCATGATAAGCGTCCAAAAATGGCAAAAGCGGCAACAGAATTTAGCGATTACATCATTTTAACATCAGACAATCCTCGTACAGAAAATCCTGTAAAAATTTTAGCAGATATAGAAAAAGGGCTTATTGCTGAAAAATACCCATTTGACAAATATATAATTATTGCCGATAGAGAAAAAGCTATAAGATACGGAATGCGACTTCTTCAAAAGGGAGACAGCCTTTTAATCGCAGGAAAAGGACATGAAACTTATCAAATAATTGGAAATGAAAAAAACCATTTTGATGATAGAGAAATAGTAAGAAAAATTTTAGAAGAAAAATAAAACTATGTTTTTTGTTAAGTTTTAGTCATCTAAAAAATATTAAATAAAAATCTTTATAGCCCTTGACAAAAGGGCTTTTATAGTATAAAATAGTTAGGTTAGAACTCATAACTAAATTTTGAAAAATATATTATTTTATAAAATAGTGTGTTTTGAAGTGAATTTTAGAGTAAATCGACATACTTAAAATAAGTGTGCAGTTATGTTTGATGAGAAAAGCAAAAAAATTAAAAACTTTGTCAAGTGCAGCTTTATCAAATATAGATTGAAGAAATGAGCTTTATAAAAAGTTTTAGTTTTGAAAAATAACGCGAGAATAAATATATAAATCAAAGAAATTTGAGAGGAGGAAAACAGATGCCTACTATTAATCAATTAGTAAGATTTGGTAGAAGTACAACTGAGAAAAAGAAAAAATCACCTGCATTGAAAGGTAATCCACAAAAAAGAGGGGTTTGTGTAAGAGTATATACAACTACACCTAAAAAACCTAACTCAGCCTTAAGAAAGGTAGCAAGGGTTAAATTAGTAAATGGAATCGAAGTTACTGCTTATATTCCAGGAATCGGACACAACTTACAAGAACATAGTATCGTTCTTTTAAGAGGAGGAAGAACAAAAGATTTGCCGGGGGTTAGATATAAAATAATCAGAGGAGCATTGGATACAGCAGGAGTTGTAAACAGAAAACAAGGTAGATCAAGATACGGAGCGAAAAAAGGGTAATTAATTTTTAAAAAAGTAAGGAGGACAATTAAGTGTCAAGAAGAAGAAGAGCGGAAAGAAGAGATGTATTACCAGATTCTCAATTTAACGATAAAGTAGTAACTAAATTCATTAATGGATTAATGAAAGATGGAAAAAAATCATTAGCTGAGCATATTTTTTATTCAGCATTGCAACAAATAACTGAAGAAACTCAAGAAGAAGGAATTGAAGTATTCAGAAGAGCAATGGAAAATGTAAGACCTCAATTAGAAGTAAGATCTAGAAGAATCGGAGGGGCAACGTACCAAGTACCAGTTGAAGTGAGAAAAGAAAGACAACAAACTTTAGCAATCAGATGGCTAGTTAGATATACAAGAGAAAGAAAAGAATACGGAATGGTTGCTAAACTAAAAAAAGAATTAATTGCTGCTGCCAATAACGAAGGTGGATCAATTAAGAAAAAAGAAGATACATATAAAATGGCTGAAGCAAATAGAGCATTCGCACATTACAAATGGTAATCTTAAATTTGCTTAATAAAATATTGAGCATTAAAAAATATTTGATATTTATATTTTTACAAAATTCATTTTTTCAGAATTGAATTATAAAAATATGATAATCAGGGTAGGAACTATCCAAAGCGCTTGGTAAATATATTTTCCAAGAAGCTCTAGCTTTTAAAAATTTAGAGCAGTTTACACATACTTCTTTTTAAAAGAAGTTTAAAAAATAAGGAGGAAAAATTAAATGGCAAGAAAAGTTGCTTTGAAAGATACCAGAAATATTGGTATCATGGCACATATAGACGCCGGAAAAACAACTACGACTGAAAGAATTTTATTTTATACAGGAGTAAATCATAAAATCGGAGAAGTTCACGAAGGAGCTGCTACGATGGATTATATGGAACAAGAACAAGAAAGAGGAATTACAATTACATCAGCTGCAACGACAGCGTTCTGGAATGGACATAGAATTAATATAATAGATACACCAGGCCACGTTGACTTTACAGTTGAAGTAGAAAGATCATTAAGAGTATTAGATGGATCTGTTGCTGTATTCTCAGCAGTTGATGGAGTTCAACCGCAATCAGAAACTGTTTGGAGACAAGCAGACAAATATAACGTACCAAGAATGGCATTTTTAAATAAAATGGATAGAGTCGGTGCAGATTTTAATATGTGTGTAAACGATATTAAAGAAAAATTAGGTGGAAATGGTGTACCAATTCAATTACCAATCGGTGCAGAAGATAATTTTGAAGGAATTATCGATCTAGTAACAATGAAAGAATATTTATTTAAAGATGAAACTATGGGAGCTGATTATGAAGTGGTTGACATAAGAGCTGAATTAGCAGACGAAGCTCAAGAAGCTAGAGAACATATGATAGAATCTGTAGTTGAAACTGATGAGGAATTGATGGAAAAATACTTTGGTGGAGAAGAAATCACTGAAGAAGAAATTAAAAAAGCATTGAGAGTTGCTACAATCGCAGGAACTGTTGTACCAGTTTTATGTGGAACAGCATTCAAAAATAAAGGGATTCAACCATTACTTGATGCAGTAGTTGCTTATATGCCATCACCACTAGACATTAACGGTGGAAAAATTAATGGAACTGACCCTAAAACTGAAGAACCTATTCAAAGAGAAATGGGAGACGATGCTCCATTTTCAGCATTGGCGTTCAAAATCATTACAGATCCATTTGTTGGAAGATTATCATTCTTCAGAGTTTATTCAGGAGTCCTAGAAAAAGGATCATATGTATTAAACTCAACTAAAGGTAAAAAAGAAAGAATGGGAAGATTGCTTCAAATGCACGCTAATAAAAGAGAAGAACTTAATGTAGTTTACTCTGGAGATATAGCTGCGGCAGTTGGATTAAAAGATACTACAACAGGAGATACATTGTGTGCTGAAAATGCTCCTATTATCTTAGAAAAAATGGAATTCCCTGATACAGTTATCCAAATTGCGGTAGAGCCAAAAACTAAAGCCGATCAGGAAAAAATGGGAACAGCTCTTGCAAAACTTGCAGAAGAAGATCCAACATTTAAAGTAACGACTAACCAAGAAACTGGACAAACACTTATCGCAGGAATGGGAGAATTACACTTGGAAATCATTGTAGATAGAATGAAACGTGAATTCAAAGTGGAAGCAAATGTTGGTAAACCGCAAGTTGCTTATAGAGAAACAATTAATGGAGCAACAGATGTTGAAGAAAAATATGCGAAACAATCTGGAGGACGTGGACAATACGGACATGTTAAGATGAAAGTTGAAGCTAATCATGGAAAAGGCTATGAATTTGTTAATGAAATTACTGGAGGGGCTATTCCAAGAGAATATATACCAGCAGTAGATAAAGGGATTCAAGAAGCATTAGAAGCAGGAGTTGTTGCAGGATACCCTGTTCAAGATATAAAAGTTACATTGTATGATGGATCTTACCATGAAGTCGATTCATCAGAAATGGCATTTAAAATAGCAGGTTCAATGGCAGTTAAAAAAGGGCTTAGAGCTGCTAATCCAGTATTATTGGAACCAATCTTCAAAGTAGAAGTAACTACTCCAGAAGAATATATGGGAGATGTAATCGGAGATTTGAATTCAAGACGTGGACAAGTTTCAGGAATGACTGACAGAAATAACGCAAAAATTATTGATGCAAAAGTACCTTTAGCACAAATGTTCGGTTATGCAACTGATTTAAGATCAAAAACACAAGGAAGAGCATCTTACTCAATGGAATTTGAAAAATATGTAGAAGTTCCAAAAAATATTGCTCAACAAGTAATTGATGAAAGACAAGGTAAATAATAAAAATAAAATAAAATGGAGGAAAAATTAAAATGGCAAAAGCTAAATTTGAGAGAAGCAAACCACACGTAAACATAGGGACAATAGGTCACGTTGACCACGGTAAGACAACAACAACAGCGGCAATTTCAAAAGTATTATCTGAAAAAGGTCTAGCTGAAAAAGTTGACTTTGAAAACATTGACCAAGCCCCTGAAGAAAGAGAAAGAGGGATTACAATTAACACGGCTCACATTGAGTATGAAACAGAAAAAAGACACTACGCTCACGTAGACTGTCCAGGCCATGCTGACTATGTAAAAAATATGATTACAGGAGCAGCTCAAATGGATGGAGCTATCTTAGTAGTATCAGCAGCTGACGGTCCAATGCCTCAAACAAGAGAACACATCTTGCTGGCAAGACAAGTTGGAGTGCCTTACATTGTAGTATACTTGAACAAGGTAGACATGGTAGATGATGAAGAGTTATTAGAATTAGTAGAAATGGAAGTAAGGGAACTATTGAACGAATATGGATTCCCAGGAGATGACGTGCCAGTAATCAAAGGGTCTTCATTAGGAGCATTAAATGGGGAACAAAAATGGGTAGATGCAATTGCAGAACTAATGGACGCAGTGGATGAATATATTCCGACACCAGAAAGACCAGTTGACCAACCATTCCTGATGCCAATTGAAGATGTATTTACAATTACAGGAAGAGGAACAGTAGTAACAGGAAGAGTAGAAAGAGGAGTAGTGAAAGTTGGGGAAGAAGTAGAAATTGTAGGAATCAAGCCAACTTCAAAAACTACAGTAACAGGAGTAGAAATGTTCAGAAAATTATTGGATTCAGGACAAGCTGGAGATAATATAGGAGCATTGCTAAGAGGAACTAAGAAAGAAGAAGTGGAAAGAGGGCAAGTACTTGCAAAATAGGAACAATCACTCCACATACAGGATTTAAATCAGAAGTATATGTATTGACAAAAGATGAAGGAGGAAGACATACACCATTCTTCACAGGATACAAGCCACAATTCTACTTCAGAACGACTGACATTACAGGAGAAGTAAACTTGCCAGAAGGAGTAGAAATGGTAATGCCTGGAGACAACATAGAAATGACAGTGGAACTAATTCACCCAATCGCAATGGAAGAAGGATTAAGATTTGCGATAAGAGAAGGTGGAAGAACAGTAGCTTCAGGGGTAGTTGCAACTATTACTAAGTAGTTATGAATAGTAATTTTTTTGAAATATGAAAAAAATATTGCAGATAATTAAAATATTTGTTATAATATTTAGAAATGTAATAGAAAGAATAGTTTGAGTTAAATAAAAAGGAGAGATTAGATTTTGATAATCTAATTTCTCTAATTATTAAAAAAACAAGGTAAAATAAACAGGAGGAAAGACTTTGGATAAAATAAGAATATATTTACAATCTTATGATCACAAGCTGTTGGATCAATCTGCTAAAAAAATTGCAGAAGTAGCTAAGAAAAATGGTTCAGAATTAGCAGGACCACTTCCATTACCTACAAAAATTAAAAAATATACAGTTTTAAGATCAGTTCACGTAAATAAAGATTCAAGAGAACAATTTGAAATGAGAATTCACAGAAGATTTGTAGAAATCAAAAATTCAAATCAACAAATCGTAAATGCATTGGCATCATTAAACTTGCCATCAGGTGTGGGAGTTGAAATTAAGCAATCGTAAGGCTTAGTACAAGTTGGCATAAAAGCTGTCAACCAATATATTAAGGAGGAAAAGTAAAAAATGATATTAGGTAAAAAAATCGGAATGACTCAAATTTTCGAAGATGAAAAATTAATTCCAGTTACAGTAATTGAAGCAGGAACTAACTTCATTACACAAATTAAAACTGAAGAAAAAGAAGGATACAACGCTATCACATTAGCTTATGGAGATAAAAAAGAAAAAAATACTACTAAACCATTATTAGGTGTATTTAAAAAAGCAGGAGTTACTCCAAAAAGATTTCTTAAAGAATTTAAAGTAGCTAATCCAGCTGACTTTACATTAGGACAAGAAATTAAAGTAGACGTATTAGAAGGTATCGAATTTGTTGATATTTCTGGAACTTCAAAAGGTAAAGGGACTGCAGGAGTTATGAAAAGACATAACTTTGGTGGAAACAGAGCTTCACATGGGGTTTCAAGAAACCATAGACTTGGAGGTTCTAACGCAGGAGGAGCCGCATCAAACAGTAACGTTCCAAAAGGTAAAAAAATGGCTGGAAGATTGGGAGCTGAAAAAGTAACAGTTCAAAACTTGCAAGTTATTAAATATGATGTAGAAAACAGTCTTTTATTAGTAAAAGGTGCTGTTCCAGGACCAAAAAATGGTTACTTAGTTATCAAAAAATCAGTAAAGAAATATTAATAGGAAAGAGAGGAGGATAACATGCCAGTTTTAAATATATATAAATTAGACGGTTCACAAGCAGGAACTATTGAAGTAAATAACGACATATTTGGAATTGAACCAAATAAACACGTAATGCACGAAGTTTTAGTAGCAGAATTAGCTGAAGCCAGACAAGGATCTGCCTCAACAAAAACAAGAGCAGAAGTAAGAGGTGGAGGAAGAAAACCTTTTAGACAAAAAGGAACAGGAAGAGCAAGACAAGGATCTACAAGAGCACCACACATGGTAGGTGGAGGAGTAGTTCACGGACCAAAACCTAGAAATTATGCTAAAAAAGTAAATAAAAAAGTTAGAAGATTAGCTTTAAGATCAGCTTTAGCTCAAAAAATTAGTGAAGGAAATGTAATTGTATTAGATGATTTTGCTTTAGAAACACCAAAAACAAGAACATTTATTGATTTTGCAAAAGCATTGAACTTTGATGGCGTAAAACAGTTATATGTAACAAATGATGATACAGATACTGTAGATAGAGATTACTTCTTATACTTATCTACTAGAAATATTGAAAAAGTTGCAGCAATTAATACGAGAGATTTAAGTATTTACTGGTTAATCAAACAAGATAAAGTAATTTTAACTAAAGAAGCTCTTGCAACTATTGAGGAGGTGCTGGCATAATGCATATTACTGATATTATCAAAAAACCTATAATTAATACAGAAAAAGCTAGAACTTTGCTAGAAAATAATGAATATGTTTTTATCGTAGATAAAAGAGCAAATAAGCTTCAAATTAAAGATGCGGTTGAAAAATTATTCAATGTAAAAGTTCAAGGCGTAAATACTTTAAACATTAAGCCAAAAAACAAAAGATTCAGAATGTCAATGTATAAAACAGCTGCTATAAAAAAAGCAATTGTTAAATTAAAGGCTGGAGAATCAATTACAGCTTACGAAGGATAAATAATACATAAAATTTATTTTGATTTTGAAGTTTAATTAAAAAAAGCAAAATGAACAATTTTTTTGTGGAAATTCTTTAATAAAAATGCTATAATAAATAAGTTATGTAAAATTATAGAAATTATTTAAAAAATTTTTGAATAATTATAAAATTAAAAGAGAAATAGGAAGAGAGGGAACATAAGTTATGCCAATAAAAAAATTAAAACCGATGACTAGTGGGACACGGCATATGTCGATATTAGTTAATAAGGACTTAGATAAAGTAAGACCTGAAAAATCTTTAGTTGAGCCATTAAATTCATCTTATGGAATTGACAACTATGGACATAGAACAGGTAGAAATAGACATAAAGGACACAAGAGATTATATAGGGTAATTGACTGGAAAAGAAATAAGATCGGAGTACCAGCAAAAGTTGCAACTCTTGAATATGATCCAAACAGAACTGCAAACATCGCATTGTTGCACTATGTTGATGGAGAAAAAAGATATATCTTGGCTCCAAATGGACTTAAAAAAGGTGATATTGTATTATCAGGAGAAGGTGCAGATATCAAACCTGGAAATGCGTTAAAATTAAAAGACTTACCAGTAGGGACAGTTATTCACAACGTTGAATTAATGCCTGGTAAAGGTGGACAGTTAGCAAGATCAGCAGGAACAGCTGCAAGACTTGTTGCAAAAGAAGGAACTTACTGCCACGTAGAATTACCATCTGGAGAATTAAGACTTATTCATAAGGAATGTATGGCTACAATTGGAGCAGTAGGAAATTCTGAACATTCATTAGTATCATTAGGAAAAGCTGGAAGAAATAGACACTTAGGAAGAAAACCTCACGTTAGAGGATCTGTAATGAACCCTGTGGATCACCCACACGGAGGAGGAGAAGGTAGATCTCCAATAGGTAGAAAATCACCAGTTACACCTTGGGGTAAACCTACACTTGGTAAGAAAACTAGAGGTAAAAAACCTAGCGATAAATTCATTGTTAGAGGAAGAAAAAAATAATTGTTTAAAAATTGACTTAATATTCCAAAATATATTGATAAAATTTTTAAATAAAAAACGTAGAAATGGACTGTGCCAGCCAAAATATCTAAATAGAAGTTTGGCTGAATATAAAAATATTGCTTAATACATGGAATTAAATAATCTAAGATGAAATGTATTGAGTAACATTTCTCGATTTAAAAAATGAAATAAGGAGGAAAGAATGGCTCGTTCATTAAAAAAAGGACCTTTTGTTGATGCATATTTATTAAAAAAAATAGAAGCATTAGGAGGTAAAAAACAAGTTATTAAAACATGGTCTAGAAGATCAACTATATTCCCTCAATTTATTGGACATACTTTTGCTGTATATAACGGTAAAAAACATATACCTGTATATGTGACTGAGGAAATGGTTGGACATAAATTAGGTGAATTTGCACCAACTAGAACTTTCTATGGACATGGAAAAGATGCAAAAAAAGCTAAATAATATGAAAAATTAAGAGATAAAAGTTAATAGATATACATTGGAAAGGAGAGGACTTTGAATGGCAGTTGTAGCTAAATTGAAATACCAAAGATTGAGCCCTCAGAAAGCAAGATTAGTTGCTGATATTGTAAGAGGGAAAAACGCATTGCAAGCATTAAATATATTAAAATTTACAAACAAAAAAGCAGCATTATACATAGAAAAAACATTAAGATCAGCCATTGCAAATGCTGAGCATAATAACAATATGGATCCTGATAAATTATTTGTTTCAAAAATATTAATTGACAAAGGACCTGTATTAAAGAGAATCAGCCCAAGAGCAATGGGAAGAGCTGATATTATCAGAAAACCAACAGCTCACATCACAGTAGAAGTTGATGAAAAAGAAGATTAATAAGGAGGTAAGTCTGTGGGACAAAAAGTAGATCCTAGGGGGATAAGATTAGGAATCACAAGAACTTGGGATTCAAAATGGTTCGCTGAGGGGAAAGAGTACGTAAATAATTTTCATGAAGATTTAAAAATAAAAAAATATATTAAGAAAAACTATTACCACGCGGGGGTTTCTTCTATTCAAATAGAAAGAACATCACCTACAGAAGTAGCAGTTATCATAGAAACTGGAAAAGCTGGAATTTTAATTGGTAGAAAAGGTCAAGAAATTGAAGCTTTAAAAGTAAAATTGGAAAAATTAACTGGTAAAAGAGTACAAATTAAAGTACAGGAAATCAAAAATCCTAATAAAGACGCTCAATTAGTAGCAGAAAGCATTGCAACAGCAATCGAAAAAAGGGTTGCTTATAAAAGAGCAGTTCAACAAGCTATTCAAAGAGCAGAAAAAGCTGGGATTAAAGGAATTAAAGTTATGGTATCGGGAAGATTGAATGGTGCCGAAATTGCAAGAAGTGAATGGACACTTTCAGGAAGAGTACCACTACATACTTTAAGAGCAGATGTTGATTATGCAACAGCTACTGCACACACTACATACGGTGCTTTAGGATTAAAAGTATGGATATTTAATGGTGAAGTTCTTTCTACTACAAAGGAAGGAGAAAACGAATAATATGTTAATACCTAAAAGAACGAAATATAGAAAACAGTTCAGAGGAAAAATGGGTGGTGTAGCAACTAAAGGAAACAAAGTTGATTTTGGTGAATTTGGACTTGCCGCTAGAGAATTTGGTTGGATTACTTCAAGACAAATTGAGGCTTGTAGGGTAACAATCAACAGAACGTTTAAAAGAGAAGGTAAAATTTGGATTAGAATATTCCCTGATAAACCTTATACAAAAAGACCTGAAGGAACAAGAATGGGTAAAGGTAAAGGTAATGCAGAAGGTTGGGTAGCAGTAGTTAAAAAGAATAAAATAATGTTTGAAGTTGGTGGAGTATCTGAAGAGAAAGCCAAAGAAGCATTAAGAAAAGCTGGACATAAACTACCTATAAAAGTTAAATTTGTTAGAAAAGAAGAAGTAGGTGGTGATAAGTAATGACAATTAACGAAATTAGAGAATTATCATTGGAAGAATTGGAAGTTAAAGTAAATGAATTGAAACAAGAATTGTTTAATTTAAAATTTCAAAAAACTCTTGGACAATTACAAAACACTGCTAAAATACGAGATGTTAAAAGAACAATAGCAAGATTAAAAACTGTTGTAACTGAAAAAACTGGTAAATAGGAGGATCAAGAGTGGAAAATAAAAGAAACGAAAGAAAAGTAAGAGAAGGAATCGTTGTTTCAAATAAAATGGATAAAACTGTAGTTGTTCTTGAAGAAACAATGAAATTACACAAACTTTATAAAAAAAGAGTAAAAACTTCTAAAAAATATAAAGCACATGATGAAAACAATGACTGTGGAATCGGAGATAAAGTGCAAATTATGGAAACTAGACCATTAAGTAAAGATAAAAGATGGAGAGTTGTTACAATTTTAGAAAGAGCTAAATAATTTAATCTTACTAAAAAATTACTTGATGTTTTATTTTCAATATTAAAACAGGAAAAAAATAGTGTGAGTTAACATTTGAGAGGAGGAAATTTTAAATGGTTCAACAACAAACGATGCTTAATGTTGCTGATAACACTGGAGCTAAAAAAATCATGGTTATTAGAGTATTAGGTGGATCAAGAAGAAGATTCGGTAAAATAGGAGACATCGTAGTAGCAACTGTAAAAGAAGCTATACCAAATGGAAACGTTAAAAAAGGTGATGTAGTTAAAGCCGTAATCGTTAGAACAAGAAAAGAATTAAAAAGAGCAGATGGTTCATATATAAAATTTGATGATAATGCGGCAGTTATATTAAATACAGCATTAGAAGTAAGAGGGACAAGAATTTTTGGACCTGTAGCAAGAGAATTAAGAGCGAAAAACTTTATGAAAATAGTTTCTCTAGCACCAGAAGTATTATAGGAAGGAGAGTTAAACGTGGCTAAACCAAACTTAAAATCAGTACCTAAAAGATTACATGTTAAAACTGGAGATACAGTTATTGTAATTAGTGGTAGATCAAAAGATTTGTTACGTAATGAGAGCAGTACGCAAACTGGAGATAAAGGAAAAATTGGAAAAGTATTAAAAGTATTCCCTAAAACTGGAAAAATAATTGTTGAAGGTGTAAATATCAAAAAAAGACATATTAAACCTAATGCAATGAACCCACAAGGCGAAGTTGTAGAAAGAGAAATGCCAATCTTCTCATCTAAAGTAATGCTTTGGGACGAAGGAGCAGGGAAACCTACAAGAGTAAGAAAAGAAATTAGAGATGGAAAAAAAGTAAGAATATCAGTTGTATCTGGTAATGAAATATAATATTTTAGAGAGGAGGATGTAATAAATGGCTGAAAAATATATTCCAAGATTACAGAAATTATACAAAGATGAAATAGTTTCATCATTATTGAAAGAATTAAATTTATCTAATGTTATGGAAGTACCAAAAATTGATAAAATAGTAGTGAATATGGGGATTGGAGAAGCAGTAAGCAATCCTAAGTTAATAGATGCGGCTATTGCTGAATTAGCACAAATTACAGGACAACAGCCTGTACCAAGAGCAGCTAGAAAATCAGAAGCTGGATTTAAATTAAGAGAAGGACAAAAAATTGGAGCAAAAGTTACATTAAGAAAAGAAAAAATGTATGAATTCCTAGACAGATTAATCAGCATTACATTACCAAGGGTAAGAGATTTTGAAGGTGTTTCACCTAAAGGATTTGATGGAAGAGGAAATTATACATTAGGACTAAGAGAACAAATCGTATTCCCTGAAATCGAAATTGATAAAGTAGATAAAATCTTTGGATTAGGAATTACAATTGTATCTACAGCACAAAATGATGAGCAAGGAAGAGCTTTATTAAAAGCATTCGGAATGCCGTTTGCAAAATAGTATTATTTTGAAGGAGGTGTAATTTAATCAATGGCTAAAAAAGCAATGGTTGAAAGAAACTTAAAAAGAGAAAAAACAGTTGATAAATATGCAGCTAAAAGAGCTGAATTAAAAGCAAGAGCTAAAAAAGGTGATAGAGAAGCAATTTTAGAATTATCTAAATTACCAAGAAATGCTTCACCTACAAGAGTTAGAAATAGATGTCAGATTAACGGAAGACCAAGAGGTTACATGAGAGAATTTGGTATTTCAAGAGTTATGTTCAGACAATTAGCAGGAGAGGGAGTTATCCCAGGAGTAAAAAAATCAAGTTGGTAATTTTGAGAGGAGGAAGAATTAATGTATTTAACAGATCCTATTGCTGATATGCTTACTAGAATCAGAAACGGAAACATGGCTAAACATGCACAAGTTGCAGTACCATTTTCAAGAATTAAAGAAAGTATAGCAAATATATTAAAAAATGAAGGATATATAAACGGTTATGAAATTAAAGAAGAAGGAGCTATAAAAAATATAGTTGTTTCTTTAAAAACTGTAGATGGAGAAGCTGTAATCAAAGGGTTGAAAAGAATATCAAAACCTGGAAGAAGAGTTTACACATCTGTAGAAAGTTTACCTAAAGTATTAGGTGGATTAGGAATTGCCATTGTCTCAACACCACAAGGTGTTATTACAGACAAGGAATGCAGAAAGCATAACGTTGGTGGAGAAGTTCTTTGCTACGTGTGGTAATTTACGCATTTTATAAATTAGGAGGATAAACAATGTCAAGAATAGGTAACAAACCTATAACTATACCTGCTGGCGTTGAGATTAAGCAGGATGGAAACACTTTTACTGTAAAAGGGCCAAAAGGGCAATTAGTAAGAGAATTAAGCAGTGAAATTAAAGTAAATATTGATGGTAACGAAATTACATTTGAAAGACCAAATAATTTGCCAAATATAAGAGCTCTTCACGGAACTACAAGAGCAAACTTAAACAATATGATTGTCGGAGTAAGTGAAGGATTTGCTAGAGGATTGGAATTAGTCGGAGTAGGGTACAGAGTACAAGCTAGCGGAAAAGGATTAACATTATCTTTAGGATATTCACATCCAGTTGAAATTGAAGCAGTAGAAGGAATTACTTTCAAAGTTGAAGGAAATACTAAAATTTCTGTTGAAGGAATTGACAAACAATTAGTTGGACAAGTTGCTGCAAATATAAGAGCTAAACGTCCACCTGAACCATATAAAGGAAAAGGTGTTAAATACGCTGATGAAGTAATTAGAAGAAAAGAAGGTAAGAAAGGATAGGAGGTAGATTTTAATGGTAAAAAAACTTGATAGAAATAAATTAAGACAAAAAAAACATAGAAGTATTAGAAAAAAAATCGTTGGAACTGCTGAAAGACCTAGACTTGCTGTGTATAGAAGTTTACAAAATATCTTCGTTCAAGTAATTGATGATACAACTGGAAACACTTTAGTTTCTGCATCAACTATTGAAAAAGGTGCGAAAATTGAAAATGGTTCAAATATTGAAGCAGCTAAACAAGTTGGAGAAAGAATTGCTAAGAAAGCGTTAGATAAAGGGATTACTGCTGTTGTATTCGACAGAGGTGGATACGTGTACACAGGAAGAATTAAAGCTGTGGCAGATGCTGCTAGAGAAGCAGGATTAAAATTCTAAAGATAAGGAGGATTTATTTTGGCTAGAGATAGAGATAACAGAGAAAGAGAAAGTGAATATAAAGAAAGACTTTTAAGAATAAGCAGAGTTTCTAAAACTGTTAAAGGAGGAAGAAGAATTTCATTCTCAGTATTAGCAGCTGTTGGAGATGAAAAAGGAAAAGTAGGTATCGGTTTAGGAAAAGCTAACGGTGTACCTGATGCAATTAGAAAAGCCATTGCAAATGCTAAGAAAAACCTAGTAAATGTTTCATTAAAAGGTGGAACTTTACCACATGAGCAAATTGGAAAATACAACGCAACTAGTGTATTATTGAAACCAGCTTCAAAAGGGACAGGAGTTATCGCAGGTTCAGCAACTAGGGAATTACTTGAGCTAGCAGGTGTAACCGATGTGCTTACAAAAATTAGAGGTTCAAAAACTAAAGATAACGTTGCAAGAGCAACTTTAGAAGGTCTTAAACAATTACGTTCTATCGAAGATGTTGCAAGACTTAGAGGAAAATCAGTTGAAGAAATTTTAGGATAATAAGGTTAGGAGGTAAAATTAATGTCTAAAGTAAAAGTAACGCTTGTAAAAGGAATTAATGGAAGAAAACCTAATCATGTTGCGACTGTAAAATCACTTGGATTAAGAAAAATCAGTCAAAGTGCAGTTCATAACAAAACTGCTGATATTGAAGGAAAAATTAAATTAGTTTCTTATTTACTTAAAGTAGAGGAGGTTTAGAATAGATGAATCTTAATGAATTAAGACCTGCTGCTGGATCGAAAAGAGAAAGAAAAAGAGTAGGAAGAGGACATGGAACTGGTTGGGGAAAAACAGCTGGTAAAGGTCACAATGGACAAAAACAAAGATCAGGTTCTTATGTATCACCTATATTTGAAGGTGGACAAATGCCTATTATTAGAAGAATTCCTAAGAGAGGATTCTCTAATGCACCATTTAAAAAAGATATAATAGCAATTACATTGGCTGATATTGTAGAAAGATTCAATGATGGAGATGTAGTTAGCTTAGAAACATTAGTTGAAAATGGAATAGTTAAAAACCCTAAATTTATAAAAAAATATTCTGATGAAGCATTGAGAAATGTAAAAGGAAGAAGAGCTGTAAAAGAGTACTTAAACTCAAATGTTGAGGCTTATGTAAAAGAAAAAGAATTTACTAGCTTATTAAAAATTATAGGGAATACAGAAGTTAATAAAAAATTAACTGTAAAAGCGCACAAAATCTCAAAAGCAGCTAAAGAATTAATCGAAAAAGCTGGAGGAAGTGTAGAATTATTAGAAATCAAATCATATTCAGCTAAAGCAGGAAATAATAAAAAAGAAGATGGAGATAAGTAAGATTTAATATCTTGCTTTTTCTTCATACACTAAAGGAGTGGTAGAATTGACTCTAGCTGAAGCAGTATCAAGTAGGGTAAAAGCTATTTTTAATATACCTGAGTTAGAAAAAAGAGTAACGTTCACATTACTTATGATAATGGTTGCAAGAGTTGGAATTCACATAGCAGTTCCTGGAATTAATACAGAGGCTTTTAAAAATTTCCAGCAAGGAAATGCGATTGCTCAATTTTTAAATTTATTTTCGGGTGGAGCTGTTGAAAGAGCTTCAATTTTTGCATTGGGAATTGTCCCTTACATTAATGCTTCCATTGTATTTCAATTATTAGGAGTAATTTTTCCTAAAATAGATGAAATGCAAAAGGAAGGTGGAAAAGAAAGAGATAAAATAACTCAATGGTCAAGATATGTAACAATTGTACTTGCATTAATTCAATCTTTTGGAATTGCAATATTAATGCAAAATCAAGGATTAGTGTTAGAACCAGGTTCTAAATTTATACTTAGTACAGTAGTTCTAATTACAGGAGGAACTTCATTTTTAATGTGGATTTCTGAAAGAATCTCGATAAGAGGTATTGGAAATGGGACATCAATGTTGATTTTCTTAAATATTGTTGCTGGATTGCCATCAGTTATTAGTAATATGTCTGCTGGATTGCCTAGTGGAATGGGAAAAGTTTTATTAGGCTTATCAGTAATAGTATTTATAATATTTATTGCATTAATGGTAATTGTACAGTTAGCTGAAAGAAGAATTCCTATTCAATATGCTGGAAAAGGAAGTCTTGGATTTGGTGGTGGACAAAGTACAGTTGGAAAAAGAACATACTTGCCATTAAAAATAAATATGTCTGGAGTAATGCCAATAATCTTTGCGTCAGTATTGATGGCAGCACCTCCGTTTTTAGTTTCAATGATGAAATCTGGAAATTTAAAAAACTTCTTGGCAGCTCAATTTGAGCCAAAAGGAATTTTTTACTTATTATTATTTGCAATATTAATTACAGTATTTTCATTTTTTTATACACTTACAATTGCTTTTGATCCAGACAAAGTATCTGATGACTTAAAGCAAAGTGGAGGAACAATTCCAACAGTAAGAGCTGGAAAGGAAACTGCTGATTATTTGGAAAAAGTTGCAACAAGAGTAACATTTGGAAGTGCGATATTTTTATCATTATTAGGTATTATGCCAAATATATGGTTTGGATACATCTTAAATCTTCCAGTAATGCTTGGAGGAACAAGTTTACTAATTCTAGTTGGAACTGCTGTAGAAATATTATTGCAGATAGACTCATTCTTGGCAGTTAAACATATGAAGAGTTTTGTAAATAGAAGACATCGTTAATATTAAAATTTAGATTTTATATAAAATAAAAAATCTCTAATTAGTTAAAATACTTTTTAGAGTTTTTTTATTTATTAAGTAAACTAGATTCATATTTTTTAATTAGAGAATATCCAAAACTTTGGAATAAAAGAGAGAGAGGCTATCAAGATACAGATTTTATTCATATAAAAAGTATTATTTCATTATATTGGTTGATACAGGTCTAAATATGTGATATTGTTTCAAAAGAAAGTATTATTTCGATAGAATGATAAGATTATCACAGTAAAACAGGCTGCTGAAAAATGGAATATATCCGATAGAAGAGCAAGAATTTTATGCTCTGGAGAAACTCTTGGTGCATATCAAGAAGGAAGAGCTTGGAAAATACCATATAATGCAATAAAGCCAACTGATTGAAGATATAAAATTACAAAATCGTTCATTTCAATATTAAAAGAAAAATTAGTCAATGACAAGTTATTGCTAACAAGGGGTTCTGCCCCCTTGCATAACTATTTCTCTATTTAAATGGGAAATAATATTAAAAATTTTAATTTTTCAAATATTTTTTTCTCAATAAATATGAAATAAATTCCAATATAATTGCTACACCAAATATTAAATATACAAATACTCCAATTTCACGTATATCAAAATACATTGTTCCAGACATAAACATATCGTATCCAATTCCACCAGCTCCAGCGGCAGCTCCTACTAAAACCGCATTTGTAAAGTTTATTTCAAAACGGATAAAAGTCCAGGATAGAATAGAAGTTATAGTGCTTGGTAAAATTCCTTGAAAGATAATTTTCCAAAATGAAGCTCCTGTTGCACTTAAGGCTTCGATAATTCCACTGTCTATTTCTTCAATGCTTTCAGAATAGGCTTTTACGAGGTAGGCGATGCTATGGAAGGACATTCCTATAATTGCAGCTTCTACTCCGACATTTGCGACGACTGAAAAGACCATAACCCATAATATTGTTGGGATTGCTCGAATAAAGGATAAACCTAATTTTATAATTTTTGATAAATGTTTATTGGAAAGATTTTGGGCTGCAAAAAAGGATAAAAATAATGCTATAAATGAGCCAATTATTGTTGTAAGGACTGCTAGGGCGATTGTTACTGCAAGGCTTTGAAACACTTGGGCATAAGTGTATCTGTCAGATAAACTAGGAGAAAAAAACATTGTTTTTAAGTCTTTAAAAAAATGTTTAGTTGCTTCAATAATATTGACACCTCCAAAATCCATTGTGACTAAAGTATAAACTGTAATAATTAATAACACTGATAAAGTTGTGTATAAATAGATTCTTGATTTTGTAAGTTTTTTTATTTTTATTTTTTCCAAAAGAATATTCACCTTCTTTTTTATTTTATTTATTTCTTTTTGATTTTTATAATAAAGAAAATTATTCAAATATTTTACATTAATTCACTTCTAAGTTTGTTTGAAAGAATTTCTATGCCAACTACAATGACTGTAACGACTAAAATTACAAGCCCAGCGGCATCGTAACGGAAACTTTTGTAATATAAGCTAAATGTAAATCCTATTCCAGTTCCTGTTAAAATACCGACTAATGTTGATTCCCTAACTCCAGTTTCTATGAAAAATAGAAGCCAGGATAAAAGCTGGGAAGATATGCTTGGAATAACTCCGCAAAATATTATTTGAAAATATGAAGCTCCTACTGACTTTAATGCTTCAATCACATCGCCTGTAACGTCGTCTATTGTTTCAGAAAAGGCACGTGTCAAATATCCAAATGTTATTAGAAATAACGCCAGAAAGCCTGTAAATTGGCTTTGTTTAAAGGAAAATACAAGTATTAATGACCAGGCTACAATTGGCATATTTCTAAAAAATGAAGCGATTACTTTTGTTATAATTTTTGTAAAAATGTTGATTCCAGTTGAGTTTGAGCCGATTATTGCGAGAAATAGGGCAAATGTTGCTGAAATCATTGTGGAAGTTATGGCAAGAAAAACTGTTTTTAGAGCAGAATTTAGGATTTCTGGAAAATATTGGAGGGCATTTTGTGAGGGAATAAATTTTTGAAGTAGCCAAAAAATTCCAGCTGGAATTGAGGAGAATGCCATTCCATTTTGAAAACCTGAAATAATAGAGGATATTATGTAAAGTAAAATAATTATCAGCACAAATATAATTTTAGAATAAAATCTCTGTTTAAAAATATCTTTTTTGTCTAAGTTCATAAAACCTCCCGTTAATCCTGTTCTTCATCTTTATAAATAAATTCAATCGTGTCATTTGTAAGATATTCTGGCTTATCATCAAAAATTTTTTCACCTTTATTCAAAGCAATGATCCTGTTGGAATATTTTTTTGCAATATCAACTTGGTGAAGATTGACAATGCATGTAATTTTCAGTTCTGTAACGATTTTTTTTAAATAATCCATTATATTTTCGGAAGTTTTTGGATCAAGTGAAGCGATTGGCTCATCACAGAGAAGCAGTTTCGGCTTTTGCATTATTGCTCTCGCAATTCCCACACGCTGTTTTTGCCCACCTGAAAGTTCGTTACACTTCTGATAGGCATATTTAGTCATATTTACCTTTTCTAAAAAGGTAAAAGCCTCTTTTTTTTCCTCTTCTGAATAAATTCCCAATATTCCAGCAAATATGGACTTATATCCAAGCCGTCCATGAAGCACATTTTCAATAACAGTCAGTCTTTCCACAAGATTATAATTTTGAAAAATCATACCAATTTCACGCCTTACAAGCTCAATTTCCCTTTTCTTTAAATTCTCGATATTCCTATTTTCAAATAAAATTGAACCTTGGGAAATATCAATCATTTTATTAATACTTCTAAGCAATGTCGATTTTCCAGAACCCGATGGTCCAATGATGGAAATAAATTCTCCCTTTTCCACGTCAAATGAAACGTTCTTTAAGGCAGTTATTCCATTGTTATATTCCTTTGAAATATTTTTTACACTTAATAACATAAAAAAATTCCTTTCTAAAATTCAAGTTTAGTTTTACTATACAAATAATACTTTAAAAAATAAGGCATATCATTATCGGTATGCCTATTATAAAATTTATCTGTTTCCAATATTAATTTTATTAGTATTTTGATTGCCATTTTGCTTTTCTGCATTATTACTGCTGTTATTGGTATTATTGTTACTGTCATTGTTAATATTGCTAGAACTTGCATTATTATTTAAAATATTGATTGCTGAACCATTATTTTGATTGTTATTTTGTGGAGCATTTTCATTAGTTACAGCAGCCTGTTCAACTGTTACAATAGTTCCAAGTGACAGTAAATCCTTTTGCAGTTTATCAAGCTTATCCTTTTGAGCATAAACGGTGTCAATTAATGTTTCAATATTTTTATTATCTTCCTCATATTTTGTCATAATTTGCTGATAATTATTATTTCTCAAGTTTTCAATTTTTTGAGTTAGCAATGTTTTTTCCTCATCAGTCAAGACAGTATGATTCAAGTTTTTAAAATTATTATTTTCCATAACAAGTTCTGAAGAAAGTTTTACAGTTTTTCCTTCAATTAGATCATTTTTGGAATATTCAATAAGTGAAACTATTTTATTAACTGCAAATAAAGTTTTAGAAGTAAAGTTATCTTTATTATATGTAATTTCATAACCATTATTCTGACCTTTTATCAAAGCCTTTGAATGATTTTGTAATAAAATTTCTCCACTTACTTGCGAAAGATTTCCATTTAACCCTTTAGCCACAATTTTTCCTTCGTTAATATCCATATCTGAAATTCTAATATTTAAATCTTTTATTTCCTTTACGAGAGCAGTAGCCTTTAAAGCTGTATTTAATGAAGTTTCTAAATCTTTCCCTTTATCTAGAAATATATAAAGATTCATATTTTGAATATTGCTGTTGGAGTTATTGTTAAAGTCGTTTAATGAAATTTCCTTTTCAAGTTTAGTCAAATTATCAGAAACATTTGCAAGTACAATATCTCTTTCCAGTTCAATTTCAGAAATATTTTTTTCAACATTTTCCTTTTCAGAATTTATAGATTTTACAAGTGGCTTGATTTCATTATTTAATTCCACAATTTTTTGAGCTTTGCTCTTCAAGTCTGTAGTTTCTGCATAATTTTTTTTCAAGGTATTAATTTTTTCAATGCTTTGTTTCCATTTGTTATTGATAAGATTATCAGTATTAGTTGTTAAAGTTGTTGTCTTATCTGTTGTTTCCTTAATAAAATCAGCAGTTGTTTTACTTGCCTTTTCTTGAGCGCTAAGGGAATTTATTTTTTCTGTAAAAGTATCAATTTGAGAATCTTTTTCTTTGTAAATGCCTTCTAGCTTCACATCTTCCAGCTTTAGGTTAGAAATTGTCAATTTTGGCACAAGTTTAAACAGTCCAGTTCGTATTATTCCAACTGTGGCATGTCCTTTTCCAAGATCTTTTCCATTAACTACAAAATTATCAAAAACCATCTGGCTATTTTTTACAGAATATTTTACATTTTCAAATTTAGAATGCTTGGATCTTGCCATAAATGAAACAATATTGCTCGAAAACATAATACCAAAAAGAAATATAATTAATACTATCAATATAGCACTTAACAAGTATTTTAAAATTTTCACAAAAACCCTCCTTTTTGATTAATTAAACTATTTAATATTTTTTATAGAATCATCCATATTTGAAAGTTTAAATTCATCAGACACAGATTTTAAATAATTTTGCTGTTCAACTTGTCTTTTTTGATTTTTTATTTGAGCTTTTATACCTTCCTTAACTTTTTCAAAAGGAACTAAACCTTTAGAATTTTTTCCTAAAACTTTTACGATATATAAAGCATTGTCAACTTTAACTACATTATTAACAATTTGTCCAACTGCTACATTTTTAATAGCCTCTCCTAAAGCTCCTAAACGGCTGTCTGGAATTTCAGGAGTTTCTCCAATTTCAGAAACTCCAGCGATGTTTGAATTATATTTACGTGCGTAAGTATTAAAATTGCTAGGGTTTGCAAGGACATCTTTTAATACTTGGTTTGCTGTTGCAGCATCTGTGGCTTTAAATGGAATAATCTGTAATTTTGCAGAATCTTCCTGAAGAGTGAAAGAAGCAGGATTTGCCTCATAGTATTTTTTAGCTTCTTCATCAGAAACATTGATTTTACCATTAACTTCATTAACTAAAGTTAAGCTTGCCAATAATTGCTCCTTTATAACATTTTGATTTTCAGTATATTTTTTATCTTTATCAAGTTTTTCTTCTTTACCTTTTATGGCAAGAGCTCTGTTTAAAGCGATATTTTTAACAATAGATTGTTTCATTTGCTTAATTTGATCAGGTGTAAGATCTTTTTGTGATATACCGTTGGAAAATAAGTTTTTTTCCAATTCAATATTAACTTCATTTTCATATACTTTTATTTTTTTATCTGCTGATTCAAATAATACTTTTCCACTTTGTCCATTTCCATTTCCACAAGATAATGCAAATATGCATAATGTTGCTAAAATACCCATTTTCAATTTATTATTCATCTTAAAATCCTCCAATTTAATTTTTTTGTTTAAATTTCTAATTATAGTTTTAGTATATCACAACATTACAAACATTTCAAACTAATTAAGTAAAAGTGAAATAATTTTTTTATTTATTTTAAAAAATTTGTATATATATTGAAAAAATATAAAAAATTTGCTATAATCATTTAAACTAGGAAATAAAGATATAAAAAAGCGCCAGTTCTTTAGAAATAATTTTAAATATATTATGGCTAAAGAAGACGAGGAAAAGGGTTATCGAAGTAATCGGCGGATGCTCTTTAGGTGGTTACAGCCTCAATAATATACAAAAATTTCAAGTAATTGGAATTACAAAAATATTATAGTAACATTTTCTAGTAATTTTATGTTATTAAAGGAGAAGAGCCATGTGTGGTATTGTAGGTTACATTGGAGCAAAAAATGCTCAGGAATTTGTTATTGACGGGTTGGAAAAATTAGAGTACAGAGGATATGATTCGGCTGGGATTGCTGTTAATACTGGAAGTGAAAAATTTGAGATTGTGAAAAAAGTGGGAAGATTGCAGAATTTGGCTGATGAGCTGAAGAAACATCCGCTTTCAGGGACAGTTGCGATAGGGCACACAAGATGGGCGACTCACGGTAAGCCATCTGATGAAAATTCACATCCTCATTTTAACAAGGATAAGACATTAGTTGTTGTTCACAATGGAATTATTGAAAATTATCTGGAATTAAAAAAAGATTTAATTGCAAAAGGGTATGAGTTTAAGTCAGAAACTGATACAGAAGTTGTAGCACACTTATTGGATGAATTTTATACAGGAGATATACTTGAAACAGTAAAAAAATTGCTGAAAGTTATAAAAGGTGCTTATGCACTTGGAATTATGTCTGTAAAAGAACCTGACAGAATTATTGCGGCTAGGAAAGAAAGTCCGTTAATAGTTGGAATTGGAAAGGGAGAAAACTTTATTGCATCTGATATCCCTGCTATTTTGAAATATACAAGAGATGTATATTTGATTGAAAATAATGAAATTGTGGAAATAAAAAAAGATTCTGTAAAAATTATGGATATAGATGGAAATGAGATAAAAAGAGATATAATTCATATTGAATGGGATTTGGAAGCTGCTTCTAAAGGTGGATATGAGTACTTTATGGAAAAAGAGATTTTTGAACAGCCAGAAGTCCTTGTGAAAACATTAAACAGCAGAGTTGATGAGAATTATAATATTAATTTTGATGATGCAGGGCTTACAAAGGAATATTTGAGCGGAATTAACGATATTTATATTGTGGCTTGTGGAACTGCTTATCATGCAGGACTTGCTGGAAAGCATATTATTGAGAAAAAAACGAGAATACGTGTAGATGTTGATATTGCTTCTGAATTTAGATATAGAAATCCTGTAATTGATGATAAGGCACTGGTTATAGTGTTAAGCCAGTCTGGAGAAACTTTGGATACGCTTGAAGCTATGAAGGAAGCTAAAAGACACGGTGCAAGAGTTGTTGCGATTACAAATGTGGTAGGATCTTCAGTGGCAAGAGAAGCAGACCATGTTATCTATACTTGGGCAGGACCTGAAATTGCCGTTGCCTCTACAAAGGCATACACTACTCAAATGGTAATTTTAAACTTGATGGCAATTGATTTTGCATATAAATTTGGAAAAATTACAAAAGATGAAGCAGCTGAGGATATTAAAAAATTGTATGAAGTGGAACAAAGTATTCAAAAAATGCTGGAATATGATGAAAAAATCAAAGATGTTGCAGATAAAATCAAGGATAGTGAAAGCATGTTCTATCTTGGGCGTGGACTTGATTATGTAATCGCTGTGGAAGGTGCCCTAAAATCTAAAGAAATCTCGTATATTCATTCAGAAGCCTTTGCTTCAGGGGAATTGAAACACGGAACTATAGCATTAATTACAGATGGAGTACCAGTTGTTGTAAATGCTACACAATCTGACTTATTTGAAAAATCAGTATCAAACATAAAGGAAGTTACATCAAGGGGTGCTTATGTCATTGCAGTTGCAAAAGAAGGAAATACAGTTGTGGAAGAAGTGGCAGATGAAGTATTCTATATTCCAAATGTGGCAGATGATTACGCAGGATTCCCTACAATCGTAATTCATCAGTTATTGGCATACTATTTATCAAAATTAAAGGGAAATGATGTTGATAAACCAAGAAACTTGGCAAAATCAGTAACTGTAGAATAAAAAAGATAGTTATCTAATAATTATAAATAAAAAAATGGAGGAAAAGATTATGAAATTTGACGATTTAAAAAAAGGTGCAGAAGATGCATTGAAAAAAACTGTAGATGGAGCAAAAGACTTGGCTGACAAAGCTGCTGACAAAACAAAGGAAATTGCAGGAAGCGAAGTTGCTCAAAATATTAAAAAAGGAACTGAAGAAGTTTTTGAAAAAACAGTAGAAGGAGCAAAAGATTTAGCTGAAAAAGCAGCAAATAACAAAATTGTTAAAGATGTGGAAAAAGGTGCTGAAAAAGCAGTAGATAAGACAGTAGAAGGAGCTAAGGGATTAGCAGATAAAGTTACTGGAATGTTTAAAAAATAGTGAAAACAAAAACTTAATACAAAAAGTTAGTTGGAGTATCATTTTTGGTACTCCATTTTTAAAAAAAATTTTGAAAAATCAAAAAAATGTGGTATAATAAGTTTGTGGTAAAAATTCCTACCACTACCAATAATAGAAAAATTAGAGAAAAATCTATTGAAAGCCAGTAAAAATGGAGGCTAGAAGTTACGGAAAATACCAAAAAAACAGCAAAAAATAACAAAAATTAATCAAAAAAATGCGATTTTAATGTCTGAAAAAATCTCTGTAACACCGATAAATAAAGAATTTTCTCAAAAGTACGGGTAGAGTATCCATTAAAATAAGGATTGAAACGAGTTATAAGTTTCCTGATCAACAATAAATTTCATAGGTTAAAGTAGAGCATCCATTAAAATAAGGATTGAAACGAATCGGTCATATTCCCGACATTATAATGTCTATTGTTGTGTTAAAGTAGAGTATCCACTAAAATAAGGATTGAAACCCACAATCGATCAATATTAAATTTTCTTCATCGTTAAAGTAGAGTATCCATCAAAACAAGGATTAAACTATTCGTTAAAAATAACAACTTTTACATAAGGTTGTTTTTTTTATTTGTAAAAAAAGATTTAAATACTTTAATCCATCAAATTTTTAAAATGTTTTGTTATTTTTGGGAAAATTTGATATAATTTATGCAATAGGAATTGGATCTTGGGTGATGAATTTGAGTAATGAATAAAAAATATTATGTAAAGTCAAATTTGGAAAGGAAATTTTGTGAAAAAATTAAAAGACTATTATGACAGATTCAAGAGTTTGAATCCGCAGTATTCGGGAATAAAATTGGGGATTATTGTTGCAGTTATTGTTTATTTTATTGCAAGAATTTTTTTTGTGGTGGAAATTTCAAGGGATATGATAATTTCACTTGTAGTTTTTGTAATATCAATGACTTTTCACGAGGTGGCACATGGATATGTGGCTTATAAATTTGGGGATAATACGGCAAAAATGAATGGGAGAATAACTCTGAATCCTTTAAGGCACATTGACTTGACAGGAATACTTTTGCCTATTTTAATACTTTTGAGTGGATTTAAGTTTTTGGTAGGCTGGGCAAAGCCTGTTCCAGTGAATTTTGATAATCTAAGACCACATCGGCTTGGGTTATTTTGTGTTGCGATAGCTGGAATAACTGTAAATTTTATTATTGCTGCAGTTTCACTTCTTTTATTAAAATATCTTGGGAAATACTTGGATATTGAAAATATTTTTATGACAGTTCTGCTTTATACATATCTAATAAATTTGTTGCTTGGTATGTTTAACTTAATACCAATAACACCTTTGGATGGTGGAAGGATAATTTATTCTTTTTCTGGTAAAAGAGTAAGAAAATTTTATGATAAAATTGAAAAATATGGAATTTTAATTATATTTGCCATAGTTTACTTTGGAAGTCGAATTCTAATGAATGGATTTATAGTAATTGTGGAGTTCCTTTTAAAATTAGCGGGAATTAATTTTAATTTGATGTTTTAAATTTCAAAAAAAATCAAGAAAAAATTTTTAAAAATCAAAAATGTGGGATATACTATAATGTATAAAAAATATAGGCGATTGTATAGTACAAATGATTTAAAGACGAACTCAAAAGTTATGACTATTTTACCCCAACCTTAGGTTTATGTAATTTTTAATAGTTCAATTTTAAATGGGTTTGAGTATAAAAGTAAAAGCGATGAAGACTGAATGACAACAGTATTTATAATTACAAGGGTCAAGACTCCTTGTCAGAAAGTGGAAAAAATAAGAAATTAAAGCATAAAAAATACTATGTTTATTGAAAGTTTTAAACTTTTACAAATAACTGTACAATGAATATTAAAGGAGATGTTTTTATCAAAATTTTAAGGATGTGGTAAAGATGAGAAAATTATTCTTGATTTTAGGAATATTTTTAATGATGAATTTTGAAATATATGGATTTACACAAAAGGAAAAGATTCAGGAAACATTGTCAAAACTTGGAGTTAAGCAAGAATTGATTGATGAAACGATTGCATTGGATTATGAAATACGTGATACGCAATATTTTGAGGAAGATGAGAAAATCATACGAGAACGGGTCGCAAAGCTGGAAAAATTGCTTCAGAAGGATAAGAGGAATTATATAGCCGCACAGGCATTGATTACTATTTTTGAATCAAAAATAAGCGGAGATTATAAAAAATATCTGGATTTATTTGAAAAATATACGCCTTATGAATATACAAAAACTTTTTCAAAAATGATGTACGCTCTAGATCAAGGAAATATGCCTGAATTTGAAAAAATTATGGATGAAATTCCTAAAAAATATAATGATCCTGCGATAGTAGCATTGTCAAAAATTTTTGTGGCAAAGAATCCTGATGAAAAGCAGATGCTGACAGAAAAAGTTCTAAAATTGCTAAAAGAAGAAAGTGAAAGAAGAAAAATAGGAGTTTCTGATGAAGAGTACCATCTTATGAAATTGACTTATTATTTAAATAAGATACGTAGATTATTTGATAATGGAGAAGTAAAACAGGCTGTTGCTGAATATCTGAATAATGTTGCAAATGATGATGTCAGTAACGAAATACGAAATTATAATCTTCGTGCGGAAGTAATACTTTATTTTAATGTTGTAATAATGAATGAGGAAATAAAGGAAGTCGTACTTAAAATAAACAATGGAGTAAAATTGGAAGATACCTGGATTGCTGACAAAATTCAAAAAGAAACTGAAAAGGATAAGGATTTCTTAGCAAAAATGGTAAATTAATACCGCTAAATAAGAGAACAGGAGTTCCATGCCAGTATAAATAAACAAAATATTTAAATAAAATTTATATAAAAACAGGAGGAAATTTATGAAAAAATTGTTTGTATTGTTGCCATTGCTGCTGTTTTTTGGTTTAAATTCAAAATCACTAGCATATACACGGGCAGAGCTTATACAGGATAGGCTTTCTAAAATTGGAATAAAACAGGATATTATTGATGAAACCATAAAACTTGAGTACGATATTAAAGATGAAAAAAATTTTTTTACAGAAGATGGGAAGGAAAACGATGACCTTTTAAAATTAAAGGAAATTTATGAAAAAGACGAGAGAAATGAAACATTGGGAGCAACTATTGCTGGTGCATATATGATTGGAGAACAAAAGGATTTTAAAAAAGCAAGACAATATATGGATAAAATTTCAAAATATTCGTCAAAATTTGATAGATTGTCAAATGAATGGAGCTATTATAAACTAAAGGGCGATGAAAAACTTTCCAAAAAGTATTACGATCTTTTGAAAAGAAGTTATAAAGGAACTCCAGCTATGGATTTGATTGAAATATTAAATGATAATTTAGAGATGATTTCATTTCTTAATACATTGAGAGATTATCTAACTGAAGAAGATAACAATAGTAATAGTGAAGCAAATGATCTTCCAGATGGTTTTTTATACGACGAAAAAAATGGAATTATTCAAAATAAAGATGATAATGATTCAGATGAAGCGGAAAATACTGAAAAAGATAATCAGACTTATTCTGAAAGCATAAAAGAAATTCTTGATGATGGAAAAGATACCATAAAAAGTCAAAAAGAGGAAGTCAGTAAATATAAGCGAATAGTGGATTATTTTAAAATTGATAAAAACCAAAAGGAATTTGGTATTCCAAATGACTATGTAAGAGGATTTGAGTTAAAAATCGCAGAAATAGAGATAGCTAAAAATATGATGAATTATGGAGTGGGAAGTGCAGTAAAATATTATTTAGATAACGTTTCAACAAAGGATGTAAGTTATGAAGATGTATACTTTAACGAGCAGTCAGAACTAGAACTTTATCTAGCTGTTGCCCAAATGCTTGCAATCGCTGATGAAAGTGTAGTAAACAAATATAGAAAGGATTTTGAAAATACAAGAGTAATTAAACTGTTGGATGAAGTTCTAAAAAATGAAAGAAAAAAAGAAAAGGATAAAATTGAAAATCCTGATAAAAATGGTAAAAGTCACATAAAAAGTTAATTTTTAAAATTAGATTTGCTGAATAACATATATTGTTGTTAAGCAATCCATTTATATTTTATTATATTTTAATTTTCTAATCAAAAAAAAAAGAAGAAAAAGAAAAAGAAAAAGACTGTTATTGGTTAATTGTGATATAGTTAAATAAGAATAAAAAATTTTTAGAAAGGAAGTTGAAATATTATGAAAAAATAGATTTTAATTTTAACATTAATTGGAAGTTCAATGATTTTTGCAGGTTATAGAACTGATATGATTAGTAAAATGGAAGCAAAAGAAAAAAGAATTACATCTAATTATTATGGACAGGGTCCAACTGGAGAGGCACAAATGATGGATGAGGTTCAAAATGCTTGGGATAATGAATTAAACAAAGTCTATAAATTATTAATGTCAAAACTTTCATCTACACAAAAAACTAAACTTCGTAATGAAGAAAGAGAATGGTTAAAACGAAGAGAAAGAAAAGTTAATAGTGAAACTGAAGGTGGAACCGGAATGGGTTTTAGACTAGTATATTATTCTATAATGACTGAATGGACAAGAGATAGAGCAATAGAACTAGCTCGAAGATATGATAATCTTAAATAATTTAATATTAAATTTTTTAAAAGTATGTAAAATTTTGAATTTACTAAGTAAGGGGTTATTGACCCCTTATTATTTATAAAAAAAAACACCTAAAATTTTTCTTCAGTTTAGGTGCATCTTATATAAATTTATGAAATTATTAATGGCAATAATAATAAAATAAAAGCTATTAATGCAGGAACTCCCTGTAATAAGAATATTTTTTTTGAAACTGTTACAGAACCATAGATTGCTGCACAGATAATACAAATCAGGAAGAAAATTGCAATTTGAAATTGAAATTCTCCGCTTTCGGTTAAACTCCACATTAATCCTGAGGCAAGAAAACCGTTGTATAGCCCTTGATTTGCCAGCATTTTTTTTACACGTTCATCTTTTAGAAAGTCTAGTTCCAATCCAAAGTTTTTTTGGATGGATTTGCTTTCATTTAGGTACATTTCAAGAATTAATATGTAATAATGTTCCATTGCCACGAATAGTATTAATATGAATGCCAGTATGCTCAATTTGATTCTCTCCCTTCATTATATTTTTTATTTTTACATTTTTTTTCATTAATCTCTTACACTTAAAATTACAGGCTTTCCACCAATAATGGCAAAACTGTGTTCATATTGGGCTGAACGTTTTCCATCTTTTGTAACGGCAGTCCACATATCAGGCAATATTTTTACTTTATAAGTTCCGACGTTTACCATTGGCTCAACTGTAATTACCATTCCATCTTCAATTTTAGCTCCAGTTCCAGCTTTTCCATAATTTGGGATAATTGGATCTTCGTGCATTTCCTTTCCAACTCCGTGTCCTGCAAAATCCCTTACAAGTGAGAATCCAAAACTTTCCACATATTCTTGAATAGCATGTCCAATGTCGCCAATTCTATTTCCAGCATGTGCAGCTTCAATTCCAATAGCTCTTGCCTTTTCAGTAACTTCCATCAACTTTTTAGAAGTTTCATCAATTTCTCCAACAGCATAAGTAATTGCAGAATCTCCAAAATATCCATCAAGTACTGTTACTGTGTCAATTGTTAGAATATCCCCTTCTTTTAAAATTTGCTTTTTGCTAGGGATACCGTGTACTACAACTTCATTTACAGAAATACAAGTTGCAGCTGGATATGGAGGATATGGGCTTCCTATGTCATACCCTTTTGTTCCTGGTATTGCTCCTTGGCTTCTAATATAATCTTCTGCTATTTGATCAAGTTCATAAGTGCTTATTCCAGCTTTTACATATTTTGGCAATACATCTTCAAAAAGTCTTGCAATTATTTCATTAGCTTTTTTTATTTTTTTAATTTCATCTAATGTTTTGTAAATTATCATTTTTTTCTTCTTTCTAAATTTCTTTTTTTAATTTAAATATTGATAACAATTTATACTATTTCCCATTTTAAACAGTAAACTAATTATAAATTTCTTTACAAGAGGTCAAGCTCTCTTGTTAGCAAATAATATAAAATATAACTTCTATTTTTAAATGGGATTTAGTATCAAAATCAATTCTATTAGATATGCTCAACAACATATATTTTATTTGAACAAGGAATCAAGCTGCCTTGCTTTATAATATTTGTAGTTTTTGAACAAGGCTATATTTTATTTTTCCAAAATATCAATTATATCTTTTGTAATTTCTTCTAGTTTTTTGGCACTATCTACGCTGTAAACTTTGTTTTGATTTTTGTAAAAATCCAATACTGGCGCTGTTTGTTCGTTATAAACTGCCAATCTTTTTTTAACTGTTTCTTCGTTATCATCTGCTCTTTGTTCCAAGTCTTCTGGATTTTCGTCAACTGGCGGATTATATTTTATGTGGTAGATTTTACCAGTTTTTTTAGAAACTCTTCTTCCTGTAATTCTTTCAATAATTTCTTCATCACTTACTTCAAGTGCAATTACTTTTTCAATTTCTCTATTTGATTTTGCTAAAATTTTGTCAAGTTCTTTGGCCTGAGCCACAGTTCTTGGAAATCCATCCAAAATGAACCCTTTTTTACAGTCATCTTCTTTAAGTCTTGCTTCTACAAGTCCATTTACGATGTCGTCTGAAACCAATTTTCCTTCATCCATCAATTTTTTTGCTTCCAGTCCAAGTGGAGTTTTATTAGCAATTGCTGCTCTTAAAATATCTCCAGTTGAAATTTGAGGAATTTCATATTTTTTAATTAATTCTTTTGCTTGAGTCCCTTTCCCTGCTCCAGGTGCTCCAAATAATACTATATTCATATTATTATTATTCGATATTTAAAATATCGCTCCTTTCTAAATTATTTATCTATACTTAATTTTAACATTTTAATAGTTATTTTTCAATTTTCTTTTTCAATTTTTTTAAAAAATAATGAATTTAATTTGGAAATAAAAAATAACCGTTGTCTTTTACAACAACGATTATTTAAAGTTATTATTTTTTCTTATAGTAAGAATCCCGTTGTAAAAATAAATAAATCAATAAATAAAATTTTTGTTATATAATTATTTTATACTTAATGTTTACTAAATTATCTTCTTCTAGCAGCTCTTGCTCTAGCGGCAGCTCTTTGTCTACGTGTAGGTTCTTTTTTTACATATACGACTTTTGAATTTTTCTTTTTAGGAACTTTCACGAAAATGTATCTTCTTCTAACTATTACTTTACGTGATGGCTCTTTTTTTACATATACGACTTTGTTGTTTCTTTTAGGTGCTGCAAAAGATGTAAGTGAGATTCCAATAACTCCAAAAATTAGAATCATTTTTTTAATAAGACTTCTTATATTCATTTTATCATCTTCCCTTCTTTAAAAATTATTTTTTAACAACATAAATTGTTATGCAATATTATAACACGTATCTATTAAAAAATATTGTAAAATTTATTTGAAATTTATGTTTAAAAAAATTATTTTTTTTAGTGATTTTTTTTGAAAATCAAGTTATAATTAAACTAGGAAATATAAAAACTTGGAAAATGAAAATAATTTTATATATGATGTAGGAGGAAAAATTATGAAAAAGTTACTTTTGTTAGGTTTAGTATTGTCATTACTGCCAGTGGTAAATTTAGAAGCAAAAACTAATAAAAAAGCAGCTGGAAAAAATTCTCGAAGTGTATTTGAATTGAATGTTGCTCATATCAACGATCATCATTCACATCTGGAAGAGGAGAAAATGCCTCTCAAACTGGATGGGAAGACAGTTACGGTACACATTGGAGGATTACCTAGAGTGGGACAGGAAATTAAAAATTTCAGGAAAAATAATAAAAATACTCTTGTGGTTCATGCAGGTGATGCAGTAACAGGAACTCTTTATTATACGCTATTTGAAGGAAAAGCAGATGCCGAACTTATGAATGCGATTAATTTTGATGCCTATACTCTGGGAAATCATGAATTTGATGATGGGAATAAAGTTTTAGGAGCATTTCTAGACGTTTTGAAAATACCAGTAGTTTCATCTAATGTAGTGCCTGACAAGGGAAGCATACTGGAAGGGAAATGGAAGCCTTATATTATAAAAAATATTGGTGGACAAAATGTGGGAATTATTGGGATAGATGTTGTGAAAAAAACGAAGGAGTCTTCTAGTCCAGGAGAAGATATTAAATTTTTAGATGAAGTTGAAACAGCTAGAAAATATGCAAAAGAACTTCAAGATAAGGGAATAAATAAAATAGTGCTGTTATCTCACGCAGGATATGAAAAAAATGTGGAAATTGGGCAAAAAGTTGATGGAATTGACTTGATTATATCAGGAGATACGCATTACTTGCTAGGAAAGGAATTTGAGCAGTTCGGATTAGTTCCTGAAGCTGACAGTTATCCTAAAAAAGTAAATTCACCTAATGGAAATCCTGTCTACATTGCAGAAGCGTGGAATTATTCATATTTGCTTGGTGAAATGAAGGCAAAATTTGACAAGAATGGAGTAATTACAGAACTAACCCCTGCACCAAAACTGCTAATTGGAGATGACTTTTTTGAAGTGAAGGATGCTGATGGTAAAGCTGTTCAACTTGACGAAAAGGAAAAAGGCAAGATTTTAAATTCAATAAAAAATAATAAAAATATAGTTGCCATAAAAAATGATCCAGCTTTGTCAAAACTTCTAGAAAGATACCAAAAGGAAAAAACAGAACTTGGAAAACGTAAAATTGGTAAAATTACCGAAGAAATTCCAGGGGGTTCAGATAACAGAGTGCCAAGCGAACATAATAAAGACGGTTCATTCGCAACAACTCTTGTGGCAGAATCTGTTTTGTATAAATTGAGAAATACAGGAACTGGAAATGTTGATTTTGTAATTGGAAATGCAGGAAATGTAAGAATTACGCTAAATCCCGGAGATTTTTCATACGATTTGGCATATTCATTATTGCCGTTTACTTCAAACACAGTATTTATAACAGATGTTACAGGTGCAGAAGTAAAACAAATTTTGGAAGATGCAATTGACTATGTGTTAAATGGAGGATCAACAGGAGCTTTCCCTTATGGTGCAGGAATTAGATACGAAGCAACAAAGGAAGGGACTCTTGGAACAAGAGTAAAAAAAATAGAAGTATTTGACTTTAAAGCAAATAAATGGATACCAATTGACGCTAAAAAAACTTATATGTTGGCTGTAAATTCATATATTGCCAAAGGAAAAGACGGATATACAACATTAGGGAAAATTACTGCTCAAAAAAGAGGAAATGATACTCATTTAAGCGATACAAAGATGTTTATTGATTATTTGAAGGAGAAAAAGGAAATTGGAAAGCCAAAATCTACAAATGTGATTTTTAAATATTAGGATTAATTCAGGAAGTTGTAAAGATAAAAAACTTAGGTTATCGAACATATCTATTTTAAAAAATTAAAATAATCTAAATCTTTTTGAAAAAGGCAGGTAATTTTATGATGAAAAATAATATTGAAGATATGACGCTTAAGGAAGTCCAGTATCTGATTAAAAGAATAGAAAAAGGGACTTTAGATGAAAGTAGAGATAAGGAAGAATCGCAGCCCAAAAAAGAAAATGGACAAAGATTAGTTTTAAAATTAATCGAAGAGTTTGGGGAACTGGCTGAAAATATTAGAAAAAATACGAGGTTTGATGGACAAAATATAAAGGGGACGATTGAGGAGGAAGCATTTGATGTATTTTATTATATTATTGCGATTGCGAATTATTATGAAATTGATTTGGAAAAGATCTTTTATATAAAAGATGAATTGAATAAAGTAAAATACGAAAGAGAATTTTCAATTTATGAAGCTCGGGAAAAGTGGAAAAATATTATAGAAAATAAAAAAAATAAAAAAGAAGAGGGAAAATAGAAATTATGTCAATGAAAAATATTGATACTTGTTTAGAAAATAAAAGAGAAGTGAATATAAAAATACTTGGAACAAGCGATGTGCATGGAAGAGTATTTGCTTGGAACTATGGGGCAGATGAGGAGGACAGGTCGGGTTCTTATGCACAAATTTCAACATTGGTAAAAAAAGTAAAAAAAGAGAATAAAAATATAATTTTAGTGGAAGTTGGAGATGCGATACAGGATAACTGGATAGAAAAATTTGCGATGGTTCCAAAGCATCCTGTTCCCCAGATTTTAAATTATATGGGCTATGACATCTTTGTACCTGGAAATCACGAATTTAATTTTGGAATGCCAACTTTGTCAAATATTTTAAGAGATATGAAACTTAATAAATTGACAGCTAATTTATATTACAATGAAAATGCTGAAAATGATACTAACTTTTCAAAAAATAAAAGAAGGTATTTAGATGCCTCTGTAATTATTGAAAGAGATGGCATAAAAATAGGAGTTATTGGATTATCAACTCCGATGTCTGCGCAGTTTGAAGAAGATACAGGCTACTTAAAGGATTTTTACTTTGTATCTCCTATAAATGAAACTAGAAGGCAAATAGAAAAATTAAAATCTGAAGGGGCAAATGCGATTGTCGTAGTTGCTCATATGGGAATTGAAAATGAAAATAACATTCCAGAAACTGGAGTGAAAGATTTGGCAAATGCTGTACCTGAAATTGACGTAATTATTGCAGGACACATGCATCAAAATGTTCCAAAGAAAATAATTAACGGTGTTTTAATTACAGAGCCTCATAGATACGGCACTTTTGTTTCAGAAGTCGATTTAAAATTTGAAATTGAAAATGCAAAAATCAGTTTAATAAGCAAAGATTCGACAACTGTTCCTGTAAAAGATGAAGAGCCTGATCCAGAAATAGAAAAAATTTACAAGCCTTTTCACAACAGGCTTTGCAGAATTGCAAATGAAAAAGTAGGCGAAACATTGAATGACATGGTGCCAAAGAAAAAATATCATGGTATATCGGCAGCTTTTGCCAAAGACACTGGACTGTCTTCGTTTATAACGGATGTAGAACTTTATTACAGTGGGGCAGACGTGGTTTCATTTGCATATAATTATGAAAATGTTAGGCTTAATAAGGGGGAAATTAGGAGAAAGGACATAGTTTACAATTACAGATATGCAGGTGGAGATGTTACAATTTATAAAATGACAGGGAAGCAATTGAAAGATTATATGGAATGGGCTGCTGACTATTTTGACACGATACATTCTGGAGATACAGAGTATAGGTATAACAGTGAACGTGCAGGAAGAAAATATGTGACTTTTGATATTTTTGGGGGAGTGAAATATAAAATTGACTTGAGGAATGAGAAAGGTAATAAAATTACTAATTTAATGCTTGTAAATGGAAAAGAGATAACTTCTGAAATGGAACTGAAGGTTGGAATGAATGCTTACAGATTTGAGCAGTTAGCGAGAAAAGGCGGAATTTTTGATGGGCAGAAAATCCCTGTATTATGGGCATCTAAGGAAGCAATTGGCGAAATTGATGGAACTATTCAAAATATGATGATTGATTATATAAAAAATGTGAAAAATGGCATAATAGAAGGGAAAAGTCATAATAATTGGGAAATTATAGGATTATAATAAATTTTTTTAAAAGTTATATATAAAAAATAATAGGCAATTGTAAAAGTAAAAGCGATAAATATTGAACAACAGCGGTATCTGTAATCGCAAGGGGTCAAGACCCCTTGTCAGGAAGCGGAGAAAAACAAGAAAAATCAATCATAAAAATACTGTGTTTATTGCGTTTTTAGACTTTTACAAATGACTATAATAAAAAATAAATTTAGGAGAGAAAACAAATAATGAGTATCGAAAAGGAAAATCAGGATTTTAATAATCCAATAAAATATAAATTGGAAAAAAGTGATGGAAATGCACGTGCGGGAGTTATAACAACTCCACATGGAGAAATAAAAACGCCAGTATTTATGCCAGTTGGAACACAAGCAACTGTGAAAGCTATGACTAAGGAGGAACTGGAAGAAATTAATTCTCAAATTATTCTTGGGAATACATATCATTTGTATTTACGTCCAGGAGATGAATTAGTAAATGATTTTGGCGGACTTCATGGATTTATGAAATGGGATAGACCGATATTAACTGATAGTGGTGGATTTCAAGTATTTAGTCTGGGAGATTTGAGAAAAATAAAGGAAGAAGGTGTTTATTTCCGCTCGCATCTGGATGGGTCAAAGCACTTTTTATCGCCTGAAAAATCTATTTCAATTCAAAATAATTTGGGAAGCGACATTATGATGGTGCTGGATGAATGCCCGCCAGGATTGTCAACACGTGAATATTTGATTCCATCTATTGAAAGAACCTCAAGATGGGCAAAACGTTGTATTGAAGCAAATAGAAATAAAGACAGACAGGGTCTTTTTGCAATTGTCCAAGGTGGAATTTATGAAGATTTGCGGGATAAAAGCCTTGAGGAATTGCATGAGGCTGATTATGGATTTGCGGGATATGCTTTAGGAGGGCTTGCAGTTGGAGAGCCACGTGAGGATATGTATAGGATTTTAAAATATATTACGCCCAAATTGCCTGAGAATAAACCACGATATTTGATGGGAGTTGGAGAGCCAGCGGATATGCTTGAGGCTGTGGAACATGGAATTGACATGATGGATTGTGTTCAGCCTACAAGAATTGGTAGACATGGAACTGTTTTTACAAAATATGGACGTCTTGTTATAAAAAATGCAATTTATTCACGAGATGACAGACCACTAGATGAGGATTGCGACTGTTATGCCTGCAAAAATTATACAAGGGCCTATATTAGACATTTATTCAAGGCTGGAGAAATTTTAGGGCAAAGACTTGCAACATATCATAACTTGCATTTTTTGTTAAAACTTATGGATAATGCACGTGAGGCAATTATTGATGGAAGATTTAAGGAATATAAGGAAGAAGTGCTGAGAAATTATGCTATGGGGAAAGAAAGTGATTGGATAAAGCCAAAGTCGATATAAGATAAAAAAACTGCAGGGATAATAACCTTGCAATTTTTTATATAATAAAACTGATTTACTATTTACTTTCTGACAAGGGGTCTTGACCCCTTGCTAAACAGAATTATAAAAACTCCTTTGTTTTAATGGAGAATAGTATAAAATCGAACTCGAAAACTATGACCATTTTTTTCAAATCCTAAGTTTATATGATTTCAAATAAAAAAATCCGATCTACCGTTCTAACTTAATTTTTGGTTGCCTGCAAAATGTTACAGGTGGTAGTCATATTTATAAACTGTACAGAATCCGTACAAAACTTAAAGTAGTCGTGATTTTCCTGAGACAATTTATAAAGGGATAACCCCATTAAAAAAAAGTAAAGCCCAAAAATTCGCTGTTAGTGGCGTATAGACCAGAAATATGATAATATTTGAATTTTTTACATTAATCTAAGTAAAAACATTTATTATATTTTACTACAATATTATAACCGTTATATAAAAAAATGTCAAATATTCTTTTAAAAAAATTTTGAAAAATTTACAAGGTATACGTTATTTTCAATTTTTTTTAAAACTTTCTTTTTGCATAAGTTTGAAATTTCCCTTGATAAGGCAGGTCTTGTTACTTCAAATTTTTTGGCTAGAGCTGAAATACTGGGGAAAAATTTTATTTTATCATCCTGAGCATTTTCTTTTATATAGCTAAGAACCTTTTCTTCAATTGTCTTATGTGTAAAATTAAACCAGATGCGTTTTGATAAATATTGACTTTTATTTGAAATTTCACTTATAAAGTTAAGTAAAAGCCTTTTATCTGATTGGATCAGATCCAGATATTTTTCCTTATCCAGAAAAAGAAATTCAGAATTTTCCAAAGTTATCAAATCAACAGGAAAAACATTATCTTTTCCAAATAAAAATGCAGAAGCCAGCACTTCCCCAGCCTTCATTTGATTTATAACAATTGTATCTCCGTTAAATTTCTGCATTTCTCCATGTGCTGTACCTTTTACAATAATAATAATTTTTTTTAAAATATCTCCACGAAAAAATGCAATTTCATTTTTTTTATATTTTTTTATTTTAAAGTCAACTTTTGTTAGGCATTTTAAGATTTCATTGGGATTTAATCCTTTAAATAGCGAAACTTTTGTTAAAAAAAGTGATAGATCTTCTATTTTCATTTTTTACCTTCTATTATTTTAAGTTTTTTTAGTTTGCATATAAAATATTTTGTATATATTATCATTTTTGATTTATGATTTCAAGGAAAATTTTAAAGAAAAATATTTGGGTGTAAGCCAACTAAAAGACTATTCAAGTCAATAACTTAAGATTGCTGGTTATAATAATTATTAAAAGAAAAAAGGAGAAAATAATAAATGGAAAAAAGTAAAAAGATAGTTATGGCAGTTTTGCTTGTAATGAGTATAGGTTGCATTGGAAATGCGAAAGCAGAAGATAAAATCGGAAAATTTAAAAATGTAAAAAGACCAGCTGTTACATCAAAAAATTCAAAGAGCAGTTCAAAAGAATTAAATAGTAAAGAATATGCAAAAGTTTTGGATAATTTTATGAAAAAGGCCGAGAAATATCTTGAAACAGGGGATAAGATACGGCTTGTGGATGATTATATAAATGATATTGAAAATGTGAAGGTTTCTAAAAAGGCACTGGAAGATAATTATGATGCTGATAAAGAGGCTTTTGGAATGGTTGAAGTGGCAATATTTATGAAAAGTTCATATTCAAGTGGAGAAAAGGCTAAAAAATTGACAGATGCCGATTATGAGAGAATACAGAAAAAATTTACTAATACAAGTAAATTTAAACAGTTGGAAGGATATGTGGAAATACAGCCATTACAAATTCAATAATTTTAAGAACTCAGGCAAACTTAGTTAAAAAAAATAAGTTGTCTGGGTTTTATTTTTGTGGTAACATATAAATGAAATATAAATTATAGTGTATTTAAATTAAAAAATTAAATAATTTTTGGATTTAAGTATAATTTTGAAAATATTATTTATGCAAAGGGGAAATTAAAATGAATATGGAAGTAATTAAATTAAATGTAAAAAAATTTTTGGATGAAAAAAGATACGAACACGTGAAAAGAGTGACAAAATGTGCTGTGGAGATGGCAAAAATTTATGGAGTTCCTGTGGAAAAAGTGGAGGCTTCAGCTTGGCTTCACGATGTGGCAAAATTTTTTGATTTGTCTGTTATGATTGACTTGACAAAGGGAAAATATCCTGAAGTAGCAGATAAAATGTCCCAATCAACAGCTGTGCTGCACGGCTTTGCAGGGGCTGAATTTGTACGGCAAAATTATGAATTGTTTGGAATTGATGATGAGGAAATTTTGGATGGGATTAAATATCATACAATTGGATGCGAAAATATGAATACACTTGCAAAAATTGTTTATCTTGCTGATGCGATAGAGGAAAAGAGAAGCTGGGAAGGTGTGGAAAAGGCTAGAGAATTGGCAAAAACAGATTTAGATGAGGCAATAAAATTTGAAATTGAGGAAAAATTAAAGTATTTACTTGCGAAGGATTCTATCATTCATCCAAATGTTATAAAATTTAGAAATTCGATAATAGCTAATAAAATTTAGAATAAAAAAATAGAGGTAAAATATGGGAAATAAAAAAAAGAAAGAAAGACATAGAAATATTGAAAATAATGATAAAGATTTTCACAAGGAAAAAAGATTTGGTAAAAAAAATTATAATGCTAAAAAGGAAAATCAGAAAACTCCCAAAATGGAACTTAAAGAAGAACGGGAATTGAAATATTTAAAGCAAGTTCTGTCAGAATATGAATTTACTTTTCAGGAAATATTGCAGCTTTTAGAATGGAGCCAGAAAAGACGGAAAATGTATAAGCAGCTTTTAAATGCTTGGGAAGAAAGTGGAGAAATTTATTTGAAAAGAAATGGGAAATATACTTTGCCCGAAAAAGAAGGCTTTGTAAAGGGGGAAATTTCCATTTCCAGCGGGAATTTTGGATTTCTTGATATTAATGGGCAGGCTAGTGTCTTTATTCCTGGAGCTTATTTAAATACAGCTATGAATGGAGATACTGTTTTAGTTCGTATTTTAAAGGAAAGTTCAGACAATAAAAAGCGGGAAGGTGAAGTTTATAAAGTTATAAAAAGAAATCGGGATGTCATTGTCGGAGTTTTTGAACATAACTTGAGTTTTGGATTTGTACGTCCAAGAAATTCTCCAAAGGATATCTATATTCCAAAAAAATTAATAAAAGGTGCTAAAACTGGAGATTTAGTGGCTGTAAAAGTGGATTTCTGGGGAGATGAGGAAAGAAAGCCTGAAGGCGGAATTGTGAGTATTCTAGGAAGTCCTAAAGATACAGAAGCACTTATTTCATCGTTGCTTTTAAATGAGGGAATTGAGGAGAAATTTCCAAATGAAGTTTTGCAGGAATTGGATAAAATAGATGAGAATTTTTCAGATGAACTTGAAAATCGTAAGGATTTACGGCATCTTGACATTATCACAATTGATGGCTCTGATGCAAAGGATTTGGATGATGCAGTTTATGTGCAAAAAACGGAAGACGGATATAAACTTTTTGTAAGCATTGCCGATGTTTCTTACTACGTGCGGGAAAATACCGAACTTGATATAGAAGCATTAAAACGTGGAAATTCAATTTATCTTGTAGACAGGGTAATTCCTATGCTTCCACGAAAATTGTCAAACAATCTTTGTTCACTTAATCCAAATGAAGATAAGCTGACTTTTACTGTGGAAATGGATTTAGATAAAAGGGGTAAAGTTATAAAAAATGATTTTTATAAATCAGTTATAAAATCAAAATACAGAATGACTTACGAAAATGTAAATACAATTCTGGAAAAAAATGAAGAATCAGAAGAATACAGAAATCTTTATGACAAATATAGAAAAATTGATGATATGTTAAAAAACATGCTGGAACTTTCTAAAATTATTAGAAGCAATAAAAAAAGACGTGGGAGCATTGATTTTGAATTGCCTGAGATAAAGGTAGTCTTGGATGAAAACAAGGCCGTGAAGGACATCGTATTGCGTTCTAGAGGGGAAGCAGAAAGAATCATTGAAGACTTTATGGTTATTGCAAACGAAACTGTGGTGGAAAAACTTTTCTGGGAGGAAATTCCTGCGATTTACAGGGTTCACGAAGATCCTGACAAGGCGAAAGTTCAGGCATTAAATGAAACCTTGATAAAATTTGGATATTCTCTGAAGGGATTGGAGGAAATTCATCCTGGAAAATTCCAGAATATTATTGAAAGAACGACAGGACTGCCTGAAGGCTACTTAATCCATAAATTAATTTTACGGGCAATGCAGCGTGCGAGATATGCCAACAAAAATCTAGGACATTTTGGACTGGCTTCTAAATATTATTTGCACTTTACGTCACCAATCCGTCGATATTCTGATTTAATTGTTCACAGAATGCTTGGACGTTCGATTGAAAAATTTATGAGTGAAAAGGAAAAGGCTAAATATGGAGCTAATTTTGAAGCAATTGCGTCAAGTATTTCAAGAACTGAGAGAGTGGCGGACAAACTGGAAGAAGATAGCGTAAAAATCAAGTTAATTGAGTATATGCAGGATAAAATTGGACAGGTTTATGTTGCCAGACTTAGCGGAATGAATAAAAATAAAATATTTATGGAGCTGGAAAATCACATAGAAGTGGTTTACAATGTTACAACAGCACGTGATAACTTCATTTACGATGAGGAAAACTTTAAAATTGTAGATAAAAGAAATAATGAATCCTATACTATGGGAAGTACAATGAAAGTGAGCATTGTAAGTGCAAGTTATGCTAAGATGGAAATTGAGGTCATACCTTATGTGGAAGAAAAAGTAAAAATTGACGAAACTGAAGAAGAATAAAAAGCAAAATAGCAAAAGGAGGGAAAATGCCAGTATTAGCTAGAAATAAAAAGGCTTTTCACGATTACTTCATAGAAGACAAGCTGGAAGCAGGGATTGAGCTTGTGGGAACGGAAGTGAAGTCGGCAAAGGCTGGAAAAGTCAGCATAAAAGAAAGTTTTATAAGAATTATACGAGATGAAATTTTTGTGATGAATATGCATATTACGCCTTATGAATTTGGGAATATTAACAATGTGGCAGAATCTCGTGTGAGAAAATTGCTTTTGAATAGACGTGAAATAAAAAAGTGGGGTGAAAAAATTAAAGAGCAGGGCTATACCATTGTTCCAATTTCAGTTTACACGAAGCAAAGGCTTGTAAAAATGGAAATAGGACTTGCAAAAGGGAAGAAAATGCATGATAAAAGGGAATCGCTGAAAAGAAAAGATATTGAAAGAGATATGAAAAAATTACAGAAAAATTTTAGAAGATAAAAATTGCATAAATTGATTAAAATTTAGTATAATAAACATATTCAGAAGTTATACGAATTTAAAATTTAACAAAAGAATGTGTTTGATATAAAAAAATGTCAAATAAAAAATATAAATTTAATAAAGGAGTGAAATTATGAGTAAAATCATAAATTATGCTGGAGAAGATTTTGATAATGAAATAATTTTGCAAAATGGGCTTACACTTGTTGATTTTTTTGCCATCTGGTGCGGACCTTGCCAAATGTTGGAAAAAGTTCTAGCGGAAGTGGCTAATGCTTCAGAATGTAAAATTGTCAAAGTTGATGTTGATGATTATCCAGAATTTGGAGCGAAGTTTAAAATAAGAGGACTGCCTTTGCTTTTACTTTTTAAAGATGGACAAATTGTGGAAACTTTGAATGGTTTTCAGACTTTTGATGAAATTATGGAAAAAATTAATTTACATAGTTAATTTTAAACTCGTTTTTATTTTGACAAGGGAAATTCTTTGTGACTAATTAAGATATTATTTTTATTTTTTTATAAAAATTTATACTATTTTCCATTTAAACAGCAGAATAGTTATAAATTTCTTTGCAAGGGGTCTTGACCCCTTGTTAGAAAATAATATAAAATATAATTTCTATTTTTTAAACAGAGTTTAGTATTAATGTAGTATTTTAAATTTTTTTGTATATGGAAATAAAAATTTTTAGAAGGAAGGGATATTTTTATGAAAACTATTTTAGTTCCAGGGGGAGCAGGATATATCGGTTGTCACACAGTTTTAGACTTGATAAAAAAAGGTTTTAATCCTATTATTGTAGATGACTTTAGTAATTCTAGTAAAAAAGTTATTACAATTTTAGAAGAACTTTCTGGAGAAAAAATAAATTTTTATGAGTTAGATATAAAAAATAAAGAAGGTTTACGAAAGATTTTTAGAGAAAATAAAATCGATGCTGTTATTAATTTTGCAGGATTTAAAGCAGTGGGAGAATCTGTAGAAAAACCGCTTATGTATTATGATAACAATTTATTTGGAATGGTTACTTTACTTGAAGTAATGAAAGAATTCAATGTAAAAAATATCGTATTTAGTTCGTCAGCCACTGTTTACGGTGTTTCTGAAAAAGTTCCTTTTGTGGAAACTGATCCGATGGGAGAAGTTACAAATCCTTATGGGCGTACAAAAGTAATAATCGAACATATTTTAATGGATTTGGCAAAATCTGACAATACTTGGAATATTATTGCTCTTAGATATTTCAATCCATTAGGTGCTCATGAAAGCGGAAGAATTGGAGAAGATCCAAACGGAATTCCAAACAACCTTTCACCTTACATAACTCAAGTTGCGGTTGGAAAATTGGAAAAATTACATATTTTTGGAAATGATTACGACACTCCAGATGGAACTTGCATAAGAGATTTCATTCATGTAAATGATTTGGCGGCAGGACATTCAGCAGCATTAAATTATTTATTTAATAATGAAAATCTTGGTTTTGATGCGATAAATTTAGGAAGTGAAAAAGGTTACAGTGTTCTTGAAATTTTAAGTAATTTTGAAAAAGCTGTTGGAAAAGAAATTCCTTATGTAATTGACGGAAGAAGAGCTGGAGATATTGCAGTTTGTTACGCAGATGCCTCAAAAGCTAAAAAATTATTGAATTGGGAAGCGAAATATACAATTGAAGATATGTGCCGTGATTCTTGGAATTGGCAAAAGAAAAATCCAAATGGATTTAAGGATTAATAATCATTGTAAAATATAAATAAAATTTTTTAGGAGGATATTTTATGAAAAAATTATTTTTAGCGTTCATGTTATTAACGCCAGTTGCAATGGCATATGGAGAAAGAGATGAAATTATTATAAGCCCTATTTATGGTAAGCAAAAAAATAATAATGATAAAAATGCTCTTGTTAAAGGTGTTACAGGAAGCGGTATTAAAATTTCCCTTGAAGAAAAAAGTGGAATCGATGATGATGTTGTAATAGGGATTGGAATGGGATTGACATATAATTCTTTGAAAGTTAAAGGAAAAGATATAAACAGCAATTCAGGAAGTTTAGTTTCAATTCCAGTTTATTTTATGATAGGAACAGGAACAGATAATGGAATCTATTCCAAATTTTCGTTTGGTGCATCACTTGCAGGCGGAAGTGTAAAATGGACTGATAAAAATGGTGGAAACGGAAGAATAAAAGCTATGCCGTTAAATGGATATGCTGCTTTGGGAATTGGAGTTCAAAAAAATAGATTTTCATTTGGATTAAATGTTGCTACAACACCAAGATTGAAAAGAGAATACTACAGTCCTGCTAAAAAATATAAAAGCAAGTTTACAGATGGAACGGTCTCATTAGAATTTGGTTATCAACCGAATTATAAAGATTAAAAATTTTAATTTGAAAGGATAAAAAATGAACAACTTTGAAGAAAAATTAAATAAATATGCAGAAGTAATTGTAAAAATTGGTGCAAATGTGCAAAAAGGGCAGAAAGTATGGGTAAACTGCACAACTGACTCGTTGCCATTAGTTTATAAAGTTACGGAATTGGCTTATAAAGAGGGTGCGAGTGATGTTCATGTTAAATTGACAGATGATAAATTGTCAAGACTTCATGCTGAATATCAGTCAAAAGAAGTCTATTCATACATTCCTCAATGGGCGATTGACGAGAGAAATGATTATCTTGATAATAATGTAGTGTTTATCCATATTTTAAGCAGTTCTCCAAATTTATTTGCAGGAATTGATCCAGCAAAATTGGGAGCATTGGCAAAAAATGCTGGGGAAGCCTACAAACATTATAGAACATGTATTATGACAGATGTAAATTCATGGACAATTGCAAGTTATCCTTCAGCAGATTGGGCAAAACTTGTATTTCCTGATGAAATAGATGCTGATGCCGCACAGGAAAAATTGCTTGATGCGATATTGAAAACTGTAAGAGTTGATAAAGCTGATCCAGTTAAGGCTTGGGAGGAACATAGACAGAATTTAACTGAAAAAGCTGAATTTTTGAATAGCAAAAATTTCGTGGCACTTCATTATACTTCAAAAGGAACTGACTTGACAGTTGGACTTCCTAAAAATCATATTTGGGTAGCGGCTGGAAGCGTGAATGCGAAAGGAGCCGATTTCCTGCCTAATATGCCGACAGAGGAAGTGTTTACAGCTGGAGACAGAGATCGTGTGGATGGTTATGTTTCTAATAAAAAGCCGCTTTCGTATCAAGGAAATATTATTGATAATTTCAAATTGACTTTTAAAGACGGAAAAGTTGTAGATTTTGAAGCAGAGCAAGGATATGAGATTTTGAAGCAGCTGCTTGACACTGACGAAGGTTCGAGAAGGATAGGAGAAGTTGCTCTTGTGCCAAATGATTCGCCTATTTCAAATTCAGGGCTTCTTTATTATCAAACATTATTTGACGAAAATGCCTCAAACCACTTAGCATTGGGTGCTGCATACCCAACTAATGTAAAAAATGGAACAAAAATGACAGAAGACGAATTAAAGGAAGCTCACATTAATCAATCAATTTCGCATGTTGATTTTATGATTGGTGATTCTGAAATGGATATTGACGGAATTTTAGAAGATGGAACGAGAATTCCTGTATTTAGAAAAGGAAATTGGGCTTTTTAAATTTTAGAATTTTGGAGATAATATCATGAAATGTGACAGCTTGGAAGAAGTGAGAGAAAATATTGATAATATAGATGATAAAATTATAAAATTAATTGCACAGCGTTCAGATTATGTAAAACAGGCTGCTTATTTTAAAAAGTCAAAAATAGATGTAAAAGCAGCTGATAGAGTTGAAAAATAATAGACCTGTTCGATAACTATACAAACTTAGAATTTAATAAAATAAATATCTTGAAGCAAGGGGTCTTGACCCCTTGTATAGATAAAAAAACGTAGGTTATCGAACATATCTAATAAAAAAGGTCAGGAAAAAAGCTAAAATTTATGATAACAATCGAGATGTTGTGGAATTGATTTATAGAGAAATGATAAATTATTTTATCAGTGAAGAAATGAAAATTTTTGAAAAAAATAAATAGTTAATAAAAAGGAACTGCTTTAATTGAACTGTATTTAATTTTTTTAGTCAGCGTAAATTTAAGGGGGTTCTTTTTTATATATTTTTGTAATATCATAAAAAAAACTAATAAAAATATAAAAAGTGTGATAAAATATATTATATATTTAAATTTTTTTTTGAAATTTAAACTCTTTTAAAATTATAAATAAATTAATCTAAATTATATATAATCAGGGTTTGAATGAAATAGTCAAAACTTTTAAATTTATCTTTTAAACAGATTTATTATAAAATTAATGAAAAAATAAACAGGAAAATGGAGGGAAAATATGAAATATACAGTAGCAATTGTTGGTAGACCCAATGTGGGAAAATCAACGTTATTTAATAAGCTAGTGGGAGATCGGCTGTCTATTGTGAAGGATGAGCCGGGAGTTACTAGAGATAGGCTTTATCGTGAGATGGAGTGGAGCGGGAAAGAATTTATACTGGTGGATACTGGTGGGCTTGAGCCTCGAACTGAGGATTTTATGATGGCGAAAATTAAGCAGCAGGCACAAGTTGCGATTGATGAAGCGGATGTAATTATATTTTTAGTTGATGGAAAAGCTGGGATTACTGGGCTTGATGAAGATGTGGCAACTGTACTTAGAAAACAGGATAAGAAAGTTGTTGTGGCTGTAAACAAAATTGATAATTATATGCGTGATCAGGAAAATATTTTTGAATTTTATGGGCTGGGATTTGAGGAGGTTATTGGAATTTCTGGGGAGCATAAGACAAATTTGGGAGATTTGCTGGATGCTGTAATTAACAAATTTGAAGATAAAAAGATAAAACAAACTGAAGATGGACTTAATATTGCTATTTTAGGAAGACCAAATGCTGGAAAATCTTCGCTTGTAAATAAACTTTTAAATGAAGAGCGTTCTATTGTAAGTGATATTGCGGGAACAACGAGAGATACGATTGATTCCAGCTTGAAATATAATGGAGAAACTTATACTTTAATTGATACGGCGGGAATTCGTAGAAAGTCAAAAGTGGAAGATGATATTGAGTATTACAGTGTATTACGTGCAATGAAATCTATAAAAAGGGCGAATGTGTGTGTGCTTATGCTGGATGCAACAGAGCTTTTGACAGATCAGGACAAGAGAATCGCTGGAATGATTTATGAGGAAAGAAAACCGATTATTATTGCTATAAATAAATGGGATTTGATTGAAAAAGATAATAATAGTGTAAAGGAATTTACTGAACTTGTGAAGGCTGATCTGGCGTTTTTGGATTATGCGCCGATTGTTACGATTTCGGCATTGACTGGAAAAAGAACTTTGAATATTTTGGAGCAGGCTAAATTTATTAATGAAGAATATCATAAAAAGATAACTACTGGTCTTTTGAATCAAATTTTGTCAGAAATGATAGCACAAAATCCAGTTCCAACAAGAAAAGGACGGGCAGTAAAAATAAATTATGCAACACAAGTGAACCAAGCACCGCCAAAATTTGTATTTTTTGCAAACAATCCAGAATTGATACATTTTTCTTATCAAAGATATATTGAAAATAAATTAAGAGAATATTTTGGATTTGAAGGATGTCCGATTGACATTGTATTTAATAAAAAAAGTGAAAAGGATTTTGGATAAATTTATGCTATTCCTGTTTTAGATAGAAAATTTGATATATACTCAAACTAAATAGGGTTTAACATACATAGAAAGGAAAAGTGAATGAAATTTTACGATGAAGAAAAACTGTTAAAATTAAGAAATATTTTAATTGTAACTGTATTGGCACTTTTGGCACTTTTACTGTTTTTTAGAGTTTATGATAATTTTGCAAAACCGATAAGGCTTGTTACAAGTACGATTTTTCCGTTTATTTTATCGTTTATAATTGTATATTGCCTTATGCCTTTTATTGATATGATAAGTGAAAAGGACAAAAATGACAGTTTTTTAAAAAATAGTAAACTTGATGAGCTGGAAAAAGTGGAAAAGATGAATATAAGCGATTCAGAGAAAAGAAAAAAAATAGAGCTATTTAATGAAATTTCACAGAGTAATAAGAAAAAGCGAATTAAATTAAATCGTACATTTGCAATTTTGCTTGTACTGACTGTATTTTTTATCATTTTTCTTTATATTGTTTTGACAATTGTACCGATATTTACAAAGCAAGTATCGAGTCTTATTGATTTTTTGCTAAAGAATCAGGGAAAACTTCAAAATAACTTTTTTGAATTTCTTGAAAGAAACAATATTGACCTTAAAAGTTCTTTGATAAGTTCTAAGGATATAATTGTATCAAATGTTATAAAAGTATTAAGTTCAAGTTTTTCATTGATAAGCAGTACATTTAGCTTGTTGTTTATGACTCCTATTTTTACGATAATGCTTATTTTTAGTTATGACAATATTGAAAATGGAGTTAAGCGAGTATTGCGGAATATGGATAGGGAAGATTTAATCATTCTTATAAAAAATATGGACGAAACAATTGGGAAATATATTCTTGTAACGGCACTTGACAGTATGATAGTTGGAGTTGTGTCATTTATAATATTTTATTTTTTGAAAATGGATTACAGTATGCTTTTTTCAGTAATTATAGGTTTTGGAAATGTGATTCCATTTATTGGACCGTTTATTGGATTGATTCCAGCTATACTTTATGCTTTTACAAAATCATTTAAATTAGTGATTTTTATTGTAGTGTTAATTACAATTGTACAAACTATAGAGGCGAATATTGTAAAACCTTGGCTTACTGGAAAATCTGTAGAAATGCATCCAATTACGACACTTCTGGTAGTTCTTATTGGAGGAGCGTTATTTGGAATTGGAGGAGCATTTATTGCAATTCCTGTATATATCATTGTTAAATTAACTTTCCTATTTTTTTGGGAAAAATATACTGTAAATAATAAATTAAATGAAAAAAGGAAGTGAAAATTTATGGATAATAAGGGAAAAATGGAAATTCAAAAATGTATTTATTTTTCAATTTCAAAAATGTTTAGAATAGTTAATAAAATAGCGGAAGAATCATTTGAAAAAATAGATATTTATCCGACACATGGATTTTTGATGATTATATTAAAGGAAGAGGAAAACGGGCTTACAGTAAATCAGATATCTGAAACATTAGCAATAGCTCCATCGACAGTTACACGATTTGTGGATAAATTAATTGCTAAGGGATATGTGAAAAGGGAAAAATCTGGGAAAAATTCAATTACTAAAATAACTGCAGAAGGATTAAAAATAATACCTGACATTTATAAATCGTGGGATGGAATTTCAGAAAAAATAGAAGAAGTTATAGGAAATGAAGAATATTTAAGAAAAACTGGCGAAAGTTTTAAGGAATTTGCAGATGTGCTTGGAAAAGATAAAAAATATGATAAGATAAGTGAAGATTTTGATTTTTGGATTATATAAATTAATTATATAATACTAAATCTCGTTTAAAAATAGAAGTTATATTTTATATGGGGGTATTCCTCCTTACAAGGAAATTTATAATCAGTCTGCTGTTAAAATGGGAGATAATATAAAAAATATTCAAGGAAAAAAATTCGATGTATCAGCATTGATAAAAAAGGTAATATATGGTAAAATAAAAGAAAATGTATTAAATAAATAATGGAGGAAAAAACTATGAGAAAAGTAATAGTAGCTGGAAACTGGAAAATGAACAAAACTGCAAAAGAGGCTGCACAATTCTTCAATGAATTAAAACCTTTAGTAGCAGATGTAAAAAATGCAGGAATTGTAATTGGAGCACCTTTTACTGCATTAGAAACAGCAACTAGAGAAACTGCAGGAAGCAACATTGAAATCGCTGCTGAAAATATGAACGCTAAAGAAAGCGGAGCATATACTGGAGAAGTTTCGCCATTGATGTTAAAGGATTTAGGTGTGGAATATGTAATTTTAGGACATTCTGAAAGAAGAGAATATTACCATGAAAATGATGAAATCATCAATGAAAAAGTAAAATCAGCATTGGCTCATGATTTAAAACCAATCTTATGTATTGGAGAAAAATTGGAAGAAAGAGAAGCTGGAACTACTAATGATGTTGTAAAAACTCAAATTGTTGGCGGATTAAAAGATGTTACAGCTGAACAAATGGCAAATGTTGTACTTGCTTATGAACCAGTATGGGCAATTGGAACAGGTAAAACTGCAACTCCTGAACAAGCTCAAGAAGTTCACGCATTCATTAGAGGATTATTAACTGACTTATACGGAAAAGAAGTTGCAGAAAACGTAACAGTTCAATACGGTGGATCAATGAACGATGCAAATGCAGCTGACTTAATTGCTCAAACAGACATTGACGGTGGATTAGTAGGAGGAGCAAGTTTGATTCCTGAAAAATTCGCTGTAATAATAAAAGCTGGAGATGCAGCAGCTAAATAATTGTTTTGAAAATAAAAAATAATTAGCTATTCTCTTGTTTTTTAGATTATAGGAGGAACTAATAAAGTGTTAGAAAATTTATTAATTGTAGCTTTAGTAATTTTATCAATCATTATGATAAGTGTAATTTTACTACAGCCAGACAGAAGCCAAGGTTTAGCAAAAAGTTCTGCAAATATCTTGGATGAAGAAAAAGAAGGAATTGAAAAATTTACAGAAATCGTTGCAACATTATTTCTAGTCGTTGCAATTTTATTCCAAATTGTAAGATAAATAATTTTGAATATAAAATTTTAAAAAGTAAGTTTTTTTGATTTTTTGTAAAAATATTAAAATCACAGTTAAGAATATTGGCTGTGATTTTTTTTTCAGTTTTTTTCAGAAAAATGTTATAATAATAAAAGATAATTTATAAAGTGAATTTTTGTCAATAAAAATTTTTTCTGTATTTTTTTGTTTTTTCATTTTTTAATGTAAAGGTGATCAGTTGTCATCCCCTTTACAATCCCCGCTTGTCTAAGCGTTTTTTGAAATAGAATTGAAACTCGCTTTTTAATAAGGATTTTTTTTAAATTGTTTATAATTTAAAGGTTTGGAAAAAGCTCAAACAGTCAATTTTATTCTAAAAAATCATGACAATTTAAAAGATATTTTAATTAATATAAATTTCAAGTAAAGTTTAAAAATATAAATGGGGTTATTAATTAAGTTATCTCTTTATGAAAATTAGAAAAAATTATTAAATAAAACATTAATTATAGAATTAAAATTTAAAAGGGGAAAATTTCAACATTAGGGAGGGAAGGATATTATGGAAATTAACTACAAAAATATTGGATCTGATTTAAAAGTTATATTGTTTGAGGAATTTAGGAAAAATGAAGATGTGCTTTTTGTATTTGAAAATTCGGCTTCGTTTTTTGAGATTAAAAGGGAGTTTTTACGAGATGAGGAGATACAGCAGGAATTAGGCATTTTTCAGAATTTCAAGATGATGAATAGCTATGATTTTTATGAAAATCTGTTTGTTACTGATAAAATTGTTGTGAAAGAGGAAAAGCAAGTTGTCCTGTTTTACAATTCGTTGGATGAAAAGTTGAAAAAGAGATTGGAAGTGTCGAGTTATTATGATATTATCGACATTGCCTATAATTATTACAATTTGTTTGCGGAATTACAGGAACATAAGATTAATTTGGAAAAGGTTGAATTGGAAAAATGGCAGGAAGAATTGTTTGAGACGCTGAAAATGGTTGATAAAAAGGTGAAGGAAACTTGTCAGCTGAAGGGTCTGATTTTGCCATATATGCTTAGAAATGTGAAAAATATTTCGGATAATTTTTTGAAAAGATATAAAAAGATTTATTTTGTGAATAAAGTCAGATTTTCTCCGTTTGAAAAGGAACTTGTGGAAAAATTTGAGGAAAAAGGGATAATTGTGGAAAATATTTTACAATTGTTGGAAAATGATTTTGATGAAAAAGAATTGAAAATATCTGAAGACTTTTCATTACCAGCGAAGGAAGTTTTTAATGAAAAGAATATAAATATTGAAATTCATGAATTTGGCAGTAAATTTGGAGAATTGCTGGGGCTGGTTAGAAAATTGGAGAAAGTTGAGAAAGAGAATAAAAAGTCAAGCAGCAAAAATGAGATTCTAAAACAAAATTATCGGATTTTTGAAGCACAAGAAAATACAGAAGAGATGAAAAGTGATTATCAGCTTTTGAGACAGAAAAAGATTTCTTCAAATTTGGAAATAACAATGAAGGATACGAAAATATACCGAATCTTGAATTTGATTTATAATTTGCTAGATAATATGAAGGAAATTGAGAAAAAAGGCAAGGAAAAATTATTTTTATTTCGAGTGAAAGATTTTTATGATGCCTATAAGTCGAATGATTTGTTGAAGATTTTTGACTTGGAAGAGAGTTATTATGTTTTTCAGGATTTGGTTTCAAAAGATTATAAGTATATTTCAAAAGAGGAATTGGAGCGAATAAATCAAGAAGTTTTGGAAAAATTGGAAAAAGGAAACCAAAAGGAAAAATTTAAGGAAGTTTATAAACAAAGGATGATAGCTGTTGGTAAAATTATTAAATTTGTTGAAAAGCTGGAAGAGATCTATAAGTATAGGACATTGAAGGAATATAGCGATTATTTGGAAAAAATTTATTTGGATAATGAGGAGAAAGTGAAACAGGACAAGAATGTAAAAGACAAGTATTTTGAGGCTTTGTCAGAAATGGTTGTGCTGGAAGATTTTAGCTTTGACAATTTGTGGGATAAATTTTTTGATGAAAATGTTTCATCTAATTTATTGAAATTGTTTTTGAAATATTTGGATAAAAAATCAATTGGATTGAACTTGGAAGACAGTATTGAAGATGAATCTGAAGATACTTTTTCAATAAATTCCTTTGCAAATATTTCTGAAAATGCGAAGGAAAATATAATTATTTTAAATTTACAGGATTCATTTCCAAAAGTGAAAATTCATAACTTTTTGTTTTCAAAAGTTCAGCGTGCGAAAATGGGTCTTCCTACAAGTGACGATAAAAAATTGATTGGAATATTTAAAATTTATCAAAATATTCTTGCAGCGAAAAATGTGTATTTGGCGTATGTTAAGGATTTGGAAAGCAATGTTGATTCGGCGAGTGTTATTGAGGAATTGAAGTTGAAGTATGGAATTGGAGTTATAAAAGGTGAGATAAGTGAAGCAGAAGAACTTTTTTTTGCAAAGAAATATTTTTTGAAGGACAGAACAGAGAAATGGGTGCAAAAGGAAATTGGAGAGTTTATTCCATCGAAATTGGAGAAAAATTTTGAAAAAATAAAAAATGAAAAATTGAGTTTGGGATATTATTCATTTGAGAAAATGAGAGATTTTGAGTATGGATATTATTTGGAAAAAGCGATAGGTGAGCAGGAAGCTGAAGAAATTGAAGATGAAATAAATGTTAAGATTTTTGGAACGATAATTCATGCTTTTTATGAGAATGTTGTTATGGAGAATAAGGCAGCTTTGGAAAATAAAATTTTTAAGATTGATCGGGATCAGTTATCAGAAATTTTGAAAAGAGTTCTGAATTCATTTGATTACAAGGTTCCTAAGGAATATTTAGAATTTTATAGAAAAGTTTCGTTTGAAGAAATTTTAAATTCGGCAGAGAAATATTTCATGGAATTTACTGAAAAATTGAAAGAGGAAGAGGATATCGAAATTCATTTTGAGGAAAGAATAAAGCTCTCTTCAGAAAAAGAATTGTTTGAAAATGTGTTTGTTAATGGAGTTACGGATTTACATATAAAAACTAGTGATAAGGATTATTTATTTGATTATAAATCTGGGAAATTGAAAGACAGTAAAAAAGGTTATAAAAATTATAAGGTTGACAAGGCATTGGAACAGTTGGATTATTATTCGTTAATGCTGGAAAATGATGGAGAGAAAAAAATTGAGAAAATAGTTGTTGATACTTGGGAAGGGAAATTGGTGTCAGATGAAAGAAATGAAGATAAGATATTAACTAAAAAAACTGTTGAAGAAATTATTACAAGATATCAAACTGAAAAATATTATGATTTAGGGAATTTTAAAGATCCAAAAAATTATTTTTACAAAGAGTATAAAAATATTTGCAGAGGGGAGGATGAAGTAGGTGATGAGGAAGAATAATATAATTTTAAAGGCTAGTGCAGGAACAGGGAAAACATACAGATTGTCGCTAGAATTTATAGCTAACTTAATAAGAGGTGTTAATTATAAAAATATAGTTGTAATGACGTTTACAAAAAAGGCGACTGCTGAAATTAAAGAGAGAATTTATGATTTTTTGCATCAAATTGCTTTTAATGAAGGAAATGGGGCAGAATTAGAAAAAAACTTAAAAGAAATTTATAAATTTGATAATTTGAATAAAAAGGAATTGCAAAATATTTATTTTGAGATGATAAAAAATAAAGAGGATATTCGGATTTCCACGATAGATGGTTTTACGAATCAAATTTTTAAAAATGCGATTGCACCGTATTTTAATACTTATAATTATGAAATTTTAGATAAGGAAACTGATGAATTTTATTCAAAAATCTTGATTAAAATTATTGAAAATAAGGAAATTTTTAAAGATTTTGAATTTATTATTGATGAAAAAAAAGAGAAGAAAAATATTAAAAAATATATGGAAATTATTGAAGAGATATTGGGGATGCAGTCTAATTTTGTTTTGGCTAAAGATTTTGAGATGCTGGAAAATGAAGAGAAAGTATCGTATAATTTTTTAAATAATCTAGATGATATTGTGGATACATTAAAAAAAGCACATGATAAAAAGAAAAGTAAAAGCATATACAGAAAAAAGTATGAAAATTTCTTTTGTGAATATATAAAAATTTTAGAAAATCAAAAGTTAAATGAAAATGAAAAATTAAAAGAAAAAATAAAATTAGTTGAACAAAATGATGCTCTTTTAGTGATGGTTGAAGATAAAGAACCATATTGGATAAATGCTGTTGTAGGTGATACTAAAAAAATAGATATGTCGGCTGAAAGGGAAAGTGCTGAAAAAAGTAAGGATCAATTAAAAGAGAGATTGTCTAAATATATCTATTTAACAAAAATTTTGCCATTAGACAAAAAATTAAAGAATATAGCCCAAATAATATTTAATATCGCTAAAAAAATAAAAATTTCTTCCAAAAGATTTACTTATAATGATATTCTAGTGTATACGTATGAATTTATTTTCAATAAAGATTTAAAATTTGTAAAAGATGATAAGGTAACGGAAGAATTTCTTGAATTAATTGGTGGAAAAATAGATACGATTATGATTGATGAGTTTCAAGATACGAGTGTTTTACAATGGAAAATTTTGAAATTGCTGATGAATACTTCGGAAAATATTATTTGCGTTGGTGATGAGAAACAGAGTATTTATAGCTGGCGTGGCGGTGAGAAGGAGTTATTTGAGAAATTGGAGACGATAAACGAAGGAAATGTTCAGAATTTGAATAAATCGTATAGAAGTTATAAGGCTATTATTGAAAATGTTAATAAAATCTTTAATGGTTATGATGCAAAATGGAATTATGCTGACTCAAATTACAGAGATGACAAAGAGTACCAGAAGGGATATTTTGGATATTTTATTCAAGATACAAAAGAAGAAGCACCAAAAATTTATACGAAAATTATTGAAATGATAGAAAATGGTCAAATAAAAAATTTAGGAAAAAGTGCAATCATTTGTCGTACGAACACACACCTGAAAGAAATTGCGGATGTGCTGAATGAGGCAAAAATTCCGTATACGCTTGAAAGCAAAACAACAATTTTAGAGTATAAGCCAATTGTTCCGATGTATCAGCTAATTAAATTTTATGCATTTGATAATTTCAAATACCTGTTGGAATTTATGAGAAGTGATTTGATAGGTGGATTGAATAGCCATGTAAAATATTTGCTTGAAAATAAAAATGAGATTATTAAGTATATTAATGGAAATAGCTTTGAGAAGGTTAATAAAAATTCAAAAATAATTAGTTTTAAAGAGTTTATTGATATGCAGGAAGATGAAAATACAAAAGAAGAACTTTTGAAATATAAAAGAATTAATATTCTAGAAAGAAATGGCTTGATTTTTGAGATAATTCTTGAAAAAGTTAAGGAATTGAGAGCATTGTCGATTGACTTGAATAATAAATATGAAAAGGAAAATTTTTCGAGAAAACTTGTTGAGAACTTTGAGATAACAAAATTTTATTCGACAAATAGTGATTTGAAGAATATTTTCATATTTTTTAACATTTTGAAGAAATACAGTAATTTGTATGAATTCATTACGTTTATTGAGGAAAGAAAGGACAATTTTAGACAGGTCAGCAGCAAGGATATTAATGCAATAAACTTGATGACGATTCATGCTTCAAAGGGATTGGAATTTGATACGGTATTTTATTATAAGCGTAAATCAAATAAGGGAAATAACGATAAAGAAAATTTAAAAAGCTATTTAGATTTTGATGAAAAATTTTCTGATGTGAAAAAATTTATATTATTGTTTTCAGGTTATGATAAGAAAATGATTAAAAATGATTTGAGTAAAATTATAGATAAAAATGCTCAAAAGGAAGAAATGGAAGAAATTAATAACGATTATGTCGCATTGACTCGTGCCAAGAAAAATTTGATATTGTTATTTGATGCTGAAATTACTGACAAAAATGGATATACAGATACTCTAGCAAAGAGAATGGTTGATGTCTACAGAGATGAAAATAGATACAAAATAGGTGAAATCGTAGAATCAGAAATTCCTGAAGAAACAACAGATACTTCAGATGTAAAAATTAGCAATAGTTTATTCAAAACATATTTTGACGATGATAAGTTTATTGTAAAAACATCGGTAAACACGTTGGAAAATGAGTTTAAGCGTAAAAAAGGTCTTGCAATGCACTATTATTTCGAGCATATTCTGAATGATTTAGAAAATGAGAAAAAGATAGCAAAATCTGCACTTTTGAGCCGATATGGGAATATGCTGGGGAAAAAAATTGTGGAAGAACTGATTGTCAGAATGGATAAATTTATTGAAAAGAATAGTGGTATTTATGATGAGAAATACAAAGTTTATACAGAATTTGAAATCTATGATTCTGATGGAAAGAAGCGTATTATTGATAGAATTAATATTGATGAGAATAACAGGAAAATTTATATTTATGATTACAAGACTGGATTTGAGCCTGAAACGAAAAAAGAATATCAGGAGCAAATTGAGGAATATAAGAATATTTTAAGGGGAAAAGTTTCAGAGGATTATGAAATTGATGTAAAATTATTGGAAGTTTAAAAATATACTTGAACCCATTCAAAATTAAACTGTCAAAAATTATATAAACTTAGGATTTGAGTAAAATAGTCATAGCTTTTGAAATTCAGTTTTAATTCTTACTATAAATTATAAAAGTATTTGATTTAACAAAGAACGAGAACTCTTGCTTTAGAATATCTATTATTTTAAGTTTTTTTCAAAAAATGGCTTTTTCTATTTCAAAAATAAGATTAATAGGTTATAATAATATAAAATGATTAAAATTTAGGAGGAAAAAATATGTCAATATTAGTTTTTGGACACAAAAATCCAGATACAGATACAATTTGTTCGGCAATTGCTTATGCAGAACTAAAAAATAAATTGGGAAAAGATGTAAAGGCTGTAAGACTTGGAGAAATCAATGAAGAAACTAAATATGCCTTGAACTATTTTAAAGTTGAAAAGCCTGAATTGGTGGAAAATGTGGCTGGAAGGGAAATTATTTTAGTAGACCATAATGAAAGAACCCAGACTGCTGATGGATTTGAAGAAGCAAAAGTTCTGGAATTGATTGATCATCACAGAATTTCAAACTTTAATGTGGATGAACCATTGTATGCAAGAGTAGAGCCTGTTGGGTGTACTGCAACTATTATTTTAAAATTATTTAAGGAAAATGGTCTTACACCAAGTAAAGAAACTGCTGGACTTATGTTAAGTGCCATTATTTCAGATACATTATTGTTCAAATCTCCAACTTGTACACAATGTGATGCGAAGGCTGGAAAGGAATTAGCTGAAATTGCTGGAGTAGATTTAAAGGAATATGGACTTGAAATGTTAAAAGCTGGAACTGCACTTGGAGATAAATCTGAAGCGGAACTTCTTAATATGGATATGAAAATCTTTGAGATTGACGGTACAAAAATTGGTGTGGCACAAGTTAATACTGTAAATGAAGCAGAAGTTTTGGAAAGAAAAGAAAAATTATTAGCTGAAATTGATAACATTATTGCAAAAGAAGGGCTAAAGTTCTTTATGCTTGCAATTACAAATATTTTGACAAATGATTCTGCTGCTTTAATTTCTGGTGATGGAAATGATGTTGTTGAAAAGGCATTTGGAGAAAAAGTTGACAGTAATTTAGTAACTTTAAAAGGTGTAGTTTCAAGAAAGAAACAAATTATTCCGCCATTGACAAAAGTGATTCAAGGATAAATTTACAAAAATAAAAAATAAGGATTTTAAAAATGGCAATAATAAAATTTAAAAAAAGGGAAGAGCTAAAAATCTTGTTTGCGATAAAACTTCCTATGATAATTTCTGAACTTTATAAAGAAGCTAGAAATAAAAGGGAAGCAAATGAAATAATAAGAAATTCCCTTAATATGAAAAAAAATAGAGTAATTAACACATTGGAGCTGGTTGACGGATTTGGAAACCAGTTTTCCGTCCTTGTAATTTATGATAATATTATGGAAGAAAAGGAGCTTCTAAAATATAATCTAGATGTTGAAAAAATTGATTTTAGAATTTTAGAATTTGACTTTAATAACAAAATTGAAGTTGAAGATACGATAAAATATATAAAAAGGGCACATTAGCTTTTTGGCAGTTATATAAATTTTAGCAAGAGTTCAAGACTCCTTGTTATGAAGTAAATCTAAGATTAGTTTATAATTTTAATTACAAGTATAAAGTCGATAATTAAAGCATTAGTGTAATTTAAAATAAAAAAGTGAGGGAAAATAATGAAGAAAATAGCAATATTGGTTAGTGTGTTAATGATTATGATAGTCAACACTGTAAATGCCAAAGGAAGTAGGAATCAGCAAAATAAAGAAAATAAAAAATTTGAAAAGATAATGAAGGATTTTCAGATGGAAGCTGTAATGAAAACCACAAAAGGAGATATCGCATTTTTTCTATATCCTGAAGCAGCTCCTAAAAATGTTGCAAATTTTGTATTTTTGGCAAAAAATGATTTTTACAATGGACTGAAATTTTTTAGAGTTGTTCCAAATGGGCTTGTTCAGGGAGGAGATTCTGCTGAAAATGGAACTGGAACAACAGGATACCTTATTCCAGATGAGAAAAAGAAATGGCTAACTTTTGATGTGGAAGGAATCTTAGCGATGTCAAATTCAGGTCCAGATACCAACAGCAGTCAGTTTTTCATTACTATGCAAGCAATGAAAGAATTAAATGGAAAATATACAATTATTGGCGGAATAAAATCTCGTGAAGATTTAAATGTATTGAGAACTTTAAGAGAGGATGACAAAGTATTAAACATTGATATTAAAGGAAAGAAAATAGACAAGTTCTTAGATTATTTTCCTGATGAAGTCAGTGAATGGGAATCAAAATTAAAAAAAATGTCAAATCAATAAAAATATTTAAATTTTTAATTTTAGCTGAAAATTCTTGATATATGAAAAAAAACGTGCTAAAATTCTAGAGTAAATTAAAATAATGGGCAATTGTAAAAATGAAAGCAAAGCAGTATTTATAATTATAAGGGATTAAGACTTCTTGTCAAAGAATAGAGAAAAATAATAAATCTAAAAACTTAAAAATGCTGTGTTTATTAGAATTTTATATTTTTACAAATAGTCAAATTAAAATAACAAAAGGAGAACGAAATGAACGCATTAAGGAACTTATTAAAAAGTGAAAAGTTAAGTTTACCTCAATATTTTGAAGAAGCATACAAACTTTTTAACGAAATGATCAGAAATGATAATAAAGATATGATAATCATTATGGTTTTATCATTAATTTCAGTACTGTTTAACAAAATTCAATCAGTAGGCTTTATTGGAACTTTAGTATCATTTGCTACTTTAATTAGAATATGGATTTTTTATAGAAAAGTTGTTTTTAAAATTGAAGGGAAAAAATACGAAGCAGGTGATACGGCTATAGTAAAATCATTTATATTGCTTGGAATCGCTATATTGGCAGGATTTTTGCTAGCTCTTCTTTTGCTTCCATATATAGGTGGAATAGTGGGAATGGCATTATATAGTAGAAGAGGTATTGGAGTTTTAGCGGCTATAATTATTCCAATTGTTATCCTAATAGCTGTTTTTATTGTTGTAACACTATTCATATTGTATTTTATACCTGCATATATGTCTAGAAGAGGAAGTATTGGTGAAACATTTAAATACAATCTTTTTCTTTGTCAAGGAAATAGACTTAGAATGTTTTTACCTTTGGTCATTTTAGCTGTTATAGGACTTTTAATAGGGATTATATTGGGATTTTTAGGAACTATAGGAACTATTATAGGAGCACTCATAAGTTCAGTTATTAATATATTCCAAGTAATAATTATTTCAATAATTTATTTGAATGTAGAATATAATACTGAAATTCCTTCAGAATTTTATTTTGCTAGAGAAAATTATAAAAATGAAGCAAATAAAGCGGCAGATGAAAGTAAAGGAATAGAATATATATCGTCATTAGAAGAAAAGAAAGATGATGAAAATAATTAATAAAAAAAATATTTAATTTTATGAAAAAACTGTTTTAGCTATGTAACAATGGCTCAAGGCAGTTTTTTTCTTTAGTTGTTATTTTTATATTGTTTTCAAAGATGACAGAGTAATACTAAACTCTAGTTAAAAATAGGAGTTATATTTTTATTATTTGCTAACAAGGATTCTTGACCCTTGCAAAAAGATTTTTAGTAAAACTGATTTAAAATTGAATTCAAAAGTTATGGCTATTTTACTCAAACCATAAGTTTATATGGTTTTTAATGGCTTAATTTTGAATGGGTTTGAGTATATAACCAGTCCGCTGTTTAAATGGAAAATAGTATAAATTATTTAGAGATATAATTTTTACTTTGTCCTCAAAGACAAAAAATTTGAAACATTTTGTCACTTGTGATATAATGAAAACAATAATTAAGTATGTCAAATACGAGTGATTTTGAACTGTGATAACAAGGAAATTAAGAATATTTGGAATAAATAAAAAGGGCTAAAAGGCTAATAAATTTTATTATGAAAGGTTCAAAAACATAGAGGTATGATATAATTTTAGTGACTGATAAGATATTATATAATAAAGAATAAAAGGTTGAAGAAATGAAAAGGATGAAAAAATATAAAGTATTGTTTATTTTGCTGTTTTATATCATACTTTTTGGCAAGCTGAATGCTGCTGGGGAAGTAATAGATTTGGAAACAGAAAAATCTAAAATAAATCTGGAAACGGAAGAAATAGAAACAGAAGGTAATGTTACTGTAAAATATGGAGATTATACGATAAATGCTGATAAACTAAAAAAAATCGCTAAAAGAAATATTCTCTCGGGTTCTGGAAATGTTGAATTTTCTCAAGGTTCTCAAATTATAAAGGCTGATAACCTTATTTTTGATATGGATACAAAATTAGCAAAAATATTTAATTCAGAAAGCTATGATACTAATTTAAAATTACGTTATGGTGGTGAAGAAACTTTAAGTTTAGGAAATAAATTAATTTTTATAAAAAACGGATGGTTTACTACAAGTCCTTATGAAAATCCGAGTTATAAAGTAAATGCAGATGAACTAGAAATTTATCCAAATAGAAAAGCTATTGCAAGAAATATTGGTCTTTTTGCAGGAGGAAAAACTTGGTTTAAACTGCCATATTATGTAACTTCTCTAAAGCCGTCAACTCAAAGGGCTACATTATTTCCTTATGTTGGGATGGATAGTGACAGAGGACTTTTTGGAATTATGGGATTTGATTATGATCTAGGTCCACTTGCACAGGGATTTGTTGATTTTGAGCTAAGTACAAAGGAAAAGTTAGCTTTAAAAATTTCAAATGATTATTCTTTTTGGGGAAATAATTCTGGAAATATATTTGTAAACAGAGTTGTCGTGCCAATTGGAAATCATAAAAAGGAATGGGATTTCAAGTGGAATCATAAAGTTGTAAACGTGCCAAAAAAAGCCAAAGAAGATAGAAAATTTTATGATGCAGGTTATGGAATCTGGAATTTGAATTATCAAAATATTACAACCAATTTAATGTATGCAGTTGATGGTGCAAAATTAAAGGACGACTATACTGCGTTTGTAGATAAATATAGACATATTGGTTTCTGGGATATGAATATCAATCAGGAACTTGGTCAGAATGGAGAATTTAACGTAAAATATTACTGGACGCAGGATAAACATGCGTTAAAAGCATTGACTGATATAAATGACAAGATTATGGATGATGATAATCTTGATCCACGTAGAACAGATGTTGATCTGTATAAGAGCATAAAATATACAAATGGTAATAAAGATGTGGAAATAACATTAGATAATGAGGATTTTCGTGATATTAATCCCGGGTATATTGGAGATTTGAATTCATATAGAAAAAAAAGAAATTATGGAATTGACTTTAAAGGTCCAAAAATAAGATTTGACTATCTTAATTCAGATAAGGATGAATATGGTGAACTTTTAGGAGTGCGTGACCGTAGTGACGATAAGACAATTCATTGGGTTCAGAATGTTGCTTATGATAAGAGAAAGGAATGGGGATTAACATTTGGAAATTATTATCCATTTAGAGAAAGTGACTTTTTTGGGTATCAGCCCCGTACTGGTTATCAAAATTTGACGAATACGCTGTATTTTGGAGCACAGGCAAAACAAGTTGAGTTGATAAAAAAAGAATATGAATATGATTACACAAGAGACAATGAAAATTATAATTCCTTATTTCTTAATTCTGCAACAACTGATGAAAGCCGTATTTATAAAGTTTATGAGGATAATGAAACAATACGTCGTCCTAAAAAAATTATTTATGAAAAGTATAGATCACAAAGGTTTAATATGGGAAATGACAGAATTGATATTCCTTTAAGAAATTCATTTATTGGGTATAATTTAGCATTTGAAAATCGTGATTATAGTAGCTTGCCAGTACCTGAATTTAGAAATGGGCGTAAAGTAGAAGATCTGAATTCAAAAACAGGATATAAAGTTGCAAGGGATGCAAGTGGAAATTCTATAAAACAAAGTCCCTCGATGAGAATTTTTACATTAGACACAAGGTTATTTACAACATTTTTCGATAATACCTCCCAAAATAATAATAAATATGATGTAAAAGTTACGAATGATGCAACAGTCAGTTTTCAGCGGACAAATGCTGACAGTGCAACTTATGGAGGGTATGACGTTGTAGAAATCCCAACAAATGCACTTGGACTTAGAAATGATTTTAATTATCATATAGGAAATGTAACATTTAACTATAATTTAACAATGAGAGATGACAGGCATTTTAAGGATCACTGGTTAAAAAATAGATATGTGAGAAATTACTTTAAAGCTGATATTGCAAATAAACGTTTTGTAAGTCTTAATTTTGAAAATAATGATGAATACGAATTTAAGGATTTTAAATCTAGAAGGGATTTTAATAGAGAAATTCAATATGGATATGTATCAGATGCTGGAGATAACTTTTTGTATAAATTTTCTGATAAAAATAAACAGCTATTTCCGTACAATACTAGCCTTGGTTGGAATCAAAAAGTATACAAGGAATCTTTGAAGGAAAGAAGTTTTGGAGCCAATTTTAATGAATGGGGACTTGAATATACGAATACATTAAATAAAGCGAATGATATTTATGGAAATGTTGCAACGTTTGGATATCCAGCATTAAAATTAAAAACAAACTATCATAAGCTGGGATTTGTCTATGATACTTCAAAAATGAAAAATAAAAAATTTGAGTCAGACCATTATTTTAGAGTAAATCTTGGATTTGGTAAAAAAGTATATAGGGATTTGAATAATACTCCAATTGTTACTTCAGATGACAGATATATACGTGGAAATGATTATACTACGATTGGATTTTTGTATAAATATGAAAATAATGCAAAACCTAGATATGCTGCTGATTTGAACAAAAAAGAAAAAGATAAGGAAGCAGAAATTATAAAATCAGAAAACCAGATTAAAGATATAAATATGGTAAAAAATTCAAATACACGGGAATTTTCTATTAATAATGCCAATAAATCCAATATAGATAATATTGTTGTAAATAGTGATAATAGGCTATTTTTAAGTAGTGAAGAGGAAGAAGCATATAAGAGTTATGTGGAGGAGGAGAATTATCGTCAGAATAAATTTAGCTTGAATGATTTTAATGCTAAACTTCAAAGTTTGAGAAGTAATAAAAAATATTTTCAAATTGGTATGGATATACAAATAGATGGTTCTGATGCAGCTAATCCTAGTGGAATGAACGGATTTGATAAAATTAACGACTTGACCTTTAAAGTTGAGGCAGGATATCTGGAAAAAATGTTTGTAAGATATGCTTTTATAATGGAAAGACCAGACAGAATATATCGTAATAATTCTACCCGTAATAGTACTTTTGATTTTAGAAAGCATGAATTTGAAGGGAAATATATGTTTTCACGAGATCCAGATAAGCCATGGTGGGTTGGAGGAAAGATACAATATGTACAAAATGGAGCACCCAAATCTTCCGATCCTGAAATCTATGAAAGTTCATGGTATGCTAAAAAAGTTAATAAATTAACTTTAGGAATGGCAACATTGACGCATAGATTTGAAAATGTTGAATGGGAAATTGGAGCAGGGATGAAATGGGATAAACCTAATAATAAAAAATTAGGATATTATCCAGTAGTTTCATTAAAATTTGGAGTAACTCCTTTCCCAGAAAAGAATGTTCAGTTTAATTATTCTGGAAAAGGATTTGAATTTGGAGCAGGATTATAGCTAGTATAATTATTACGTTGTTTAACAAGGGACCTTAGTTCCTTGTTTTTTAGTATAGCAAAACTGATTTAAAATCGAACTGGAAAGCTATGAGTATTTTACTCAATCCCTAAGTTTATATAATTTTAAATAGGTTCGAGTATAAAATCAAAATAAGGGGCTATGTTTCTTATTAAGGTTATTGACTTTGAATATAGTTGATTGCCGAATGTAAAAAAAACGCCAATTACCATATATAGTATAGGTATTTTGGCGTAATTTGATAATCGCATGGATATTAATTTATAAATTGAATTTCAATACGTCTATTTGCAGTTCTTCCTTCTTCCGTATCATTTGAAGCAATTGGATTGCTATCTCCCTTTCCTTTTGTTTCGATAATTTTTTCAGGAGGAAGTCCAAGTTCAATTAATTTTTCTTCAACACTTTCAGCTCTTCTTAAAGATAATTCTTTGTTATATTCTTTAGTTCCTTTAGAATCAGTATATCCAGTAATTGAAATTTTATAATTTTTAGATTCAATATAATCTTTTAATTTTTCTAATACAGGATTATATTCTTCCTTTATTGTAGCACTATTAAAGTCAAATTTTAATTTGCTTGTATCCAATACGACAACACTGGGATCATTTTCACTTTTTGATATTTCCAGATTATCTATATTTGTCCCGTCAACTTCGACTGCAGTTGATCTCATCGTATTGTCACGAAGATTTGACGTCGTAATTTTTTTAGCTGTAGTTGGAGCTGAAACCAATAATACAGATAACATTGCTGTTATTTTAGATTTTTTTTCCATATTAAACCTCTCTTCCTTTTTAATTTTTTTTGCAATATATTAAATTTTAAAAACCTGATTTTTTTTGTAATTTTTAGTAATTAAATAAAAAAGTATAAATATATTTAAATTATACTTTCCTTTATTTAGTATAGCACATTTTTTTAATTTTCATAGATTTTTTAGTAAAAATTTATAAAAAGGAAAAATGAATTGCCTTTTTTTTGTATAGAATATGATATTCTAGTAATGTGATTTTAAAGATACGCTGGAATATATTTAAAATCAGATTTATAAAAATTAATACTATTTCTATTTAAATAATAAATTCATTATGAGTTCTTTATCTATCAAATAAGCGAAATTTAGGAAGAAATTCCTGTTTTTATAAGTGGAAAAGGCTTATCAGAATATAGTATTAAAATAAAAGAAGGATGTAAAAAATATGGAAAAATCAAAAATAATTAGAGGAACAAGTAAATGTGCAAGATTTTTTGTCTGTGATACTACAGAACTTGTAAAAGAGGCAAAGAAAGTACACGGACTTGATCCAATAGCAGCAACTGTTTTTGGGAAACTATTGACAGTAACGGCTATGATGGGAAAAGATTTAAAGAATGAAAAGGATTTGATATCAGTTAGAATAAATGGGGATGGACCTTATGGAAATATGATTGCAACTGGGAATATGAAAGGAGAAGTAAAGGGATACATTGGAAATCCAGAGGAAAAATTTCATCAAATTATAGATGAAAATGGTAATTTTATAAAGGATGAAACTGGACAAATCAGATTTATTGGAAATGGAACAATGCAGGTTATAAAGGACTTGGGATTACGTGATCCATTTTCTGGTGTTACCAAAATAAATGAAGAGGATATCGCTGATATAGTTGCCCATTATTTTCTTTTGTCTGAACAAATAAAGTCAGTTGTTGCACTAGGGGTGAAATTAGATGAAAATGGCGAAGTGAAAAGGGCTGGCGGTTATTTAATCCAGTTGTTGCCAGGAGTGGAAGATGGATTTATTGACAAATTGGAAAATAAATTGCAGCAAATTAGAACAATTACTGAACTTTTAGAAGGTGGAATGAGCCTTGAACAGATTGTAGAATTACTTTATGAGGATATTTCAGCATTTGAAAAAGAAACTGATGTCGATGGTGCTCATAAAAAGATTTATGTGGAAGATTTTGAAATTTTGGAAGAATCAGACTTGGAATATAAGTGTAATTGCACAAGGGATAAATTTTACAAAGGATTAATTACACTTGGAAAAGATGAAATTAATAAGATTTTGGAAGAAGAAGGAAAGATCGAGACAGAATGTCATTTTTGCAGAAAAAAATATGAATTTACGAAAAAGGATTTTACTTGAAATTAATTATAAACTAAGAAGGAGATGAAAAGAATGTCAAAATTAAGAGTAGGTGTAATACGTGGGGGAGTTTCGACAGAAAGAGAAGTGTCGCTAAAAACAGGAAGTGAAATTGTAGCAAATTTAAATAGAGATAAATATGAAGTTTTTGATATTGTAATTGATACTGAAAAGGAAGTTTATGAAAAAATAAAAGACTTGAATTTAGATTTTGCTTACATTGCTTTACATGGTGTGTTTGGAGAAGATGGAAGAATACAGGCAATTTTGCAAAGTTTGGGGATTGCTTATAGTGGGCCTGGAGTAATGTCAAGTGCAGTTTGTATGGATAAGGAATTTTCAAAAAGAATTGTGTCTGAATATGGAGTTAGAATTGCAAAATGGAAAAGTGTTCGTATAGGAGAAACAGTTGATTTTGAAACATTGAAAAAAGAATTAGGAAATCATCTTATAGTAAAACCGAATAATGGTGGTTCAAGTATTGGAGTAAGTTTTGTGGAAACTGAAGAGGAATTGAAAAAAGGGTTAGAACTTGTATTTGGAATGGATAAAGAGGCTTTAATTGAAGAAGTATTGCATGGAGTGGAAATAAGTGTGCCAGTAATTGGTGGAAAAGTTTTCCCAACAATAAGAATCGAAGCTCTTGCTGGAGATTACTTTGATTATGAATCAAAATATGCAAAAGGTGGAGCAAAAGAATACGTATTCGAATTTCCAGAAAAAGTACAAGCTGAAATTAACAAATTTGCACAAGATAGCTACTATGGATTAAAATGTGAAGGATTTGCAAGAATTGACTTTATGGTAGTAAACGAAGAAACACCATATTTTATGGAAGTAAACACATCACCAGGAATGACAGCTGCAAGTTTATTGCCAAAAAGTACAGCTTCAAAAGGATACAGCTACTCAGAAACACTAGATCTATTAATTGAATCTTCGTTAAAAGTGGAAAGATAAATTATAGTAAATATTGTTAAAACAAGGGGTTTTATCCCCTTGTTATTAAATATATCAAAAATATGGAGGAGAAAATATGGAAAGAATAGCAAGTTTTACAGTAGATCATAAAAAATTAAACAGAGGAATTTATGTGTCAAGAATTGATGAAATTAACGGAAATTACATCACAACTTTTGATGTGAGAATGAAGCTGCCGAATAGAGAGCCAGTAATAAATATCGCAGAACTTCACACAATGGAACATTTAGGAGCAACATTTTTAAGAAATCATCCAACTTGGAGAGATGAAGTTGTATATTTTGGACCAATGGGTTGCAGAACAGGATTTTATGTAATTTTAAAAGGAAAACTAGAATCAAAGGACATCGTTGACTTAATGAAAGAACTTTACAAATTTATGGCAGAATTTAAAGGAGAAATCCCAGGAGCAACTGCAATTGAATGTGGAAATTATTTGGATCAAAACTTGGCGATGGCTAATTTTGAATCAAAAAGATTTTTGGAAGAAACTTTGGAGAATTTACGAGAAGAAAATTTAAATTATCCTGAGTAGAATATGAACATTTGAATGTGTTCTAAAATATGCTGAATAATTTATTTGAATTTCTATATTTTTGAAAATGACAATTAGAAAGTAAAAAGGAGAGATTTTTATGAAAAAACTAATAATTGTAGTTGTAAGTTTAATGATTACAATTAGCAGCTTTGCTGGTTATACGAATGATATGATTAATAGAATGGAAACTAAAGAGAAAAGTGTAGAGGAGTCCTTTGGAGGAAGCAATGTTGAAATGAAAGAAGCGGCTGTGGTTGTTTTTAAGGGATGGGATGAGGAATTAAATAAAGTTTATGAATTGTTAATGTCAAAATTGTCAAAAAAAGAACAATTGAAACTCAGAAATGAAGAAAGAGCATGGATAAAAAGAAAAGAAAAAATGGCAAAAGAAACGGCAGATAAGTTTTGTGGAACTGTAAATGGAGAAAAACTTTGTGGAACAGCCTACGGTCTGGAATACACACAATCATTAATAAAATTGACTAAAGAAAGGGCAATTGAATTATCTAAAAGATATGAAAAACTGAAATAGGTTTGGATAAGAAAATTTATATACAGTAAAACTGCTTTAAAACTGAACCTAAAATTTATGACTATTGTACTCAAACCCTAAATTCATATAATTTTTAATAGTTTTATTTTAAAAGAGTTTCAGCATATTTAGAATTTGATAAAACAAATATCCATTGTTGTTTGTAAAAAAGGAGCTTTATGAAAAAAGTAATGATTTTATTTTTGGTTATTTTTTCGTTAAGTTTTTCATTTGAATTAAAAAAAGAAAATTTTAAAATTACAAAAAATAAGAGTTTAAAATTATCAGAAGAGGAAATGAAAAATCAAAGTGAAAAAGTTGTTGAAGTTTTTAATAAAGAAATTTCTGATAAGATAGAAAGTAAAAATAAGGTAATAAAATATTCGGAAAATACTAATTTGGAAACTGGCAAAAAAAATTTTAAAGTGAATATGCCAAATGTTTTGATGAATAACAAAGTTTATGAAAAAACAATTTATGAAATTGAAAATATTAATTTTATTTCAAAAAACAAAGTAGAGATAATTTATATTGAAAAATCTCCGAATATTTTTGAAATTATGTTCTCTGAAGAATTTAACAAAAAACTTGAAGATAAAGTTTCAAAAGAATTGGGTTATAAATTAGATAAGGAAAAAATTCAAAAATTGTCCAATGAAGAAAAATTGAAAGCAAATGTAATAATTATGTCTGAATCTCAAAATGAAATGATAAAAAGATTGGATAATAACCAATTTGAATATGAAACTGAAAAGAGAAAAATGATTTTGGAAAAAAATCAGAAAAAATGGGAATATAAAGATGAAGAAACATTAGAAAGTGATGGTTTTGATATTTTTGATTCTATGTTTGAAAATTTTGGAAAATAATGTGAATAAATTAGAAGAGGTATGAGTAAATGAAGAAGATATTAATATTATTTTTACTAACAGTAAATCTTGGATTTTCTGCAAATTATAAGGTGGAAGTTAAGCCAAATGTGAAAATTCAACAGTCAGAAATTGAGAAAAATAATGCAGGGATAGAAAAGGCTTTTGAAAAATTTGTAGAAAAACAGAAGGCTGCGGGCATTAGAGAGGCAGAATTGACTACACAAAGCAGTCAAAGACTTGGAATGGCTTTAACTGATGGGATGGCAAAACAGCTTGTTTATAATACACAATATTCTATAAAAAAAATTGAATATATTTCAAACAACATTGTTAATTTAGATCTTGAAATAAAAATTCCTGTATTAGATAGTAGAAACTTTAGTGAAGATGAAATGATGAGAGAGATTTCTAAGAGGTTTAAAGAAAGAACTGGAAAATCAATAGAAATTTTAAAAACTACACCAAAAAAAAATATAAAACCTGAGTGGGTTTCAACATTATTCCAACTAATGAGTGATTTTACAATAGAAAAAGTTAAAACTACAAAAATATTTACTTATCAGAATGTAACAATAAGTTTGAAAAAAGTAAATAAAGAATGGATGTTTCATAGAATTGTAAAACAATAAAATAAAAAAAATTAAATTTTAGAAAGGAAATGAAGTTATTTTAAAATTTTGGAATAACTTTATCTTGTTAAAATGAGTAAAATAATTGATACGCATACGCACATTTATGATAAACAGTTTGAAAGTGATTTTGATGATGTAATGAAAAGGATTGAAGACGAGCTGGAAGGGATTGTGAGCATTGGATTTGATTTGGAAAGTTCACTTAAAAGCATTGAACTTGCGAATAGATATTCGTTTGTGAATGCGGTAATTGGAGTTCATCCTGTGGATATAAAAAAATATAATGATGAAGTGGAAAAAGAACTTGAAAGATTGGCATTGACTGAGAAAAAGGTTGTTGCAATTGGGGAAATTGGGTTAGACTATCATTGGATGGAAGATCCAAAAGATGTTCAGATTGCTGGATTTAGAAAGCAGATGGAACTTGCTGAAAGGGTAAAAAAGCCAGTTGTTATTCATACGAGAGAGGCTTTGCAGGATACACTTGATGTTTTGAAGGATTATAAAAATGTTGGCGGGATTTTGCATTGCTATCCAGGTTCTTTGGAAGCGGCAAAGCCGTTTTTAGAAAGGTATTACTTGGGAATTGGTGGTACTTTGACGTTTAAAAATAATAAAAAGACGAAGGAGCTTGTGAGAGAACTGCCTTTGGAAAAAATTGTTCTGGAAACAGATTGTCCGTATTTGACACCTGTTCCTTTCCGTGGAAAAAGAAATGAGCCGATTTATACAAAATATGTGGCAGAAGAAGTGGCTAGAATTAAGGAAATTTCGGTGGAAGAAGTTATAAAAGTGACTACGGGAAATGCGAAGAAAATTTATGGGATGAAATAAAAAGGAGTGATAAGTGAAGAAAATAAGATTTTTAATAATTCTTGCAAGTATAATTTTAAATATAAATATATTTGGGGCAAAGCTAGTTTACACTGATAAAAAAACAGAGGTATCTGATTACGATGTAAAAGAAAGTTTAGTAAAATATCAAAAAAATGAGTATAAAAAAGGTAAAACTTACTATGCTATAACTGATAATACAACAGGTTACGATAATTGGGAAGAGGAAGTTGGGGGCGAGATGCCACCAACGTATCTTCCTAAAAATTGGAAAAAAATAGGGAAACATCCGTTGAAAGATCAGGAAGGTGAGGATCATACAACACTTGCAACGAAAACTTTTCTTGAAACAACGGGATTTGATCTGAACCAAGTAATAAATTATGGTGCTGAAAATGAATGGAATATGTTAGAAGGAATATTTTCGTATAGTACAAGTACGCCATATTATTCTCAATATTTACTGACAGATAATGCGTGGTATTTTGGAAATGTAATAAATGAAACGCTTTTAAATAATTATATGCCTAGACTTGCTACAACAAATACAGATGACAGAAATTTATTAATAATTGCCCTTCCAAATGCCCAGAAAAATGAAAATGATTCTGATGCTGAAGTGTTGCTTAATGATGCAACTGCAAAATTCCCTCTGTATAGCGATGAAGTTGCAAAATTATTTAGAAGTCAGAGAATAATGGTTGATGCTGCAAATTGTTTTACTTATGGGAAAAAGGATATAACTAATCTCGTTTTACTAAATGAAAGTTATAGAGGTAAAAAAATATCGGATTTTTCAAGCAAATGTACAATGTCACAAAAAAATTATGAAATTGGATCTGATGCACTTTATGCACGTGGAAATACAGTAGTAGCACTTGGAAATATATACAGTGAAGTGGAAGATTCAAATAGATTTGGAACAAGTTTTGCAACACCTAGAACGGCTGGATATGCAGCGATTATTTTGAATAAATTTAAGGGGTTGACTTATCATCAGGTTAAAGAAATTCTTTTGACAACATCTTATCGTGAAAAAGATAGGCTTGATAATCAGATGGGCTGGGGAATTGTTGATATAAGAAAGGCGCTTAATGGTCCAACAAATTTGAATGCAGGACTGATTGAAGAAAATAAATTTTATACTGGGATGTATGACAAGATTTTTAATAAAAAAAGTAATGACATTTATTTTTGGGCAGAACCTGAAACTGATTGGGTCTGGACTAATGATATAGACAGTGGACTAAGTGACAAGCCAAGCGGGACATCAACTTATATTATGGCCTTGGATAAAGATGACGACAGTATAACAGGAAGAGTGACGATACAAAATTATTTACCAAGTGAAGAAAATTTTTATAAAGAAACTAGTAAATATGTGCCAGGACTTAGAAAAGCTGGAAAGCATAAATTGACTATAACTGGGGATTTGCTTTATGGGGGAGAAACTCAAGTGCTGGAAGGGACGCTAAAACTTACTGGAAATATACCTGACAGTACAATAGTTGTCTATGAAGGGGCGACTCTAGAACTTTGTGGAAATGCAAATAAAGTTGTACTTGCCGGCGGAGAAATTGAAGCATGTCAGAGTGCTAAATATACGCTTGTGAATGAAGACAGAGAAGATATTATTATAAACAATAGAAAAGTAATTGATATTCCAAAACTTTTTTATTTTACTCAAAGCGATAAAATTGAAACTAATAATTTTAAGAATTATGACAAATATAATAAATTTTTAAATAAACATTATAATCATATAAAAAGTGATTATGATTTTGGTGAAATGCCTGAAAATGAGTTCTTTGGCGGGAAAAATCAAGTTTATGCACATGATTATTCTTACAAGCTAACTGGTAATTGGGATTTTACTGATACGTATGAATTTTATAAGTATATGACAGGAAAATAAATAAAATAAATAAATAAATAAATAAATAAATATATATATATATATTTTAATATAAACTGAAACATTAGTAGCAACCATAAAATGAAAATTATTTATGAAAAGATTAGTAATAATATTTTTATTTATCTAATTTTAATAAATTTTATCAAATTTTTTTCAAAAAATTGAAATTTTATTTTGAAAATCGGAACACATTGTGATATAATTAGAGTTGAGAAATGTTATAATAAATAAATTTATGGAGGTAATTAGAAATGACTAGAATTGAAGATATCTATGCGAGAGAGATACTTGATTCAAGAGGAAATCCAACTGTGGAAGTTGAAGTTTTCTTAGAAGGTGGAGCAATGGGAAGAGCTTCTGTACCATCTGGAGCATCAACTGGGGTGCACGAAGCAGTTGAATTAAGAGATGGTGACAAATCTAGATATTTAGGACAAGGTGTATTACAAGCAGTAGAAAACGTAAACAAAGTTATCGCTGAACACTTAATCGGATTTGACGCTTTAGACCAAGTAGCTATTGATAAAGCTATGATCGAGTTAGACGGAACACCTAACAAAGGTAAATTAGGAGCTAACGCAATCTTAGGAGTTTCATTAGCAGTAGCTAAAGCAGCAGCTAATCAATTAGGGATACCTTTATACAGATATTTAGGTGGAGTAAATGCTAAAGAATTACCAGTACCAATGATGAACATCTTAAATGGTGGATCACATGCTGATTCAGCAGTTGACGTTCAAGAATTCATGGTTCAACCAGTAGGGGCTAAAACATATAAAGAAGCTTTAAGAATGGGATCTGAAATTTTCCATCACTTAGGAAAAATCTTAAAAGCAAACGGAGATTCTACTAACGTAGGAAATGAAGGTGGATATGCACCATCTAATATTAACGGAACTGAAGGAGCTTTAGATGTAATTTCTCAAGCTGTTGAAGCTGCTGGATACAAATTAGGAGAAGATGTTACATTCGCAATGGATGCCGCTTCATCTGAATTTGCAACTCAAAATGCTGACGGATCTTACACTTATACATTCAAAAGAGAAGGTGGAGTTGTAAGAAACTCAGACGAAATGGTTGAATGGTACAAACACTTAACTTCTAAATATCCAATCGTATCAATTGAAGATGGATTAGCTGAAGATGACTGGGATGGATTCAAAAAATTAACTGATGCTATCGGAGATAACGTGCAATTAGTAGGAGACGATTTGTTCGTTACTAACACTAAGAGATTAGCTGATGGAATCGCAAAAGGAATTGCTAATTCAATCTTAATTAAAGTAAACCAAATCGGTACTTTGACTGAAACTTTAGATGCAATTGAAATGGCTAAAAAAGCAGGATATACTGCAGTAGTATCTCATAGATCAGGAGAAACTGAAGATGATACAATTGCTGATATCGCAGTTGCTACAAATGCTGGACAAATTAAGACTGGATCTGCTTCAAGAACAGACAGAATGGCTAAATATAACCAATTGTTAAGAATCGAAGATGATTTAGCTGAAGAAGCTGTTTACGAAGGTAAAAAAGCATTCTATAACATCAATATTAAATAATTAATATAAAAATTATGTTATTATAAATTTGCAGGGTAGGGACAGACCGAAGAGCTTGGTAAATATATAAAAAATATATAATTTCCAAGAAGTTCCCTTTTCAATATTATTTTTTATATATTTAATTTATATAAAAAATTGACAATTATTGTTAAATGATATATAATATATAAAGATAATTAAAATAGATAACTAATTAGGAGGCAAAAACATGAAAAAAGTTGGAATTTTATTTGTACTTTTGAGTGCTCTATCATTTTCAGCTAATTCTGCCAAAACTGTAAAATCTACAAAAACAAAAACTACAAAAACAGTAACAACTCAAACAGTAACTGGTAGATTTAATCAATTAGAAGCAGAATACGAAAGATTGGTAAATATGGAGAACCAAGAGTATAATAAATTAAAAGAAAATGCTGATGCTGCAGCAACTACATTAGCTGAAAAAGAAGCTCAAAAAGCTCAAATTGAAGAAAGAATCGCAAAAATTGAAGCAGCAGCAGATTCAAAAGCATTCAAAGCTCAATATTCTGATTTAGCAAAACAATATAAAGCTGTAGTTAAAGCATTAGATTCAGAAATCAAATCTTTAAGAACAAAAGTTGAGAATTTTGATGCCATTAAATCTCTAAAAGGAGATCAATAAAAATAAAAAATGAAAGGAGATACGAGAGATAAAAGTATAGATAAGAAGTAATTTATATTTAATTCTCGTAGATTAAAGTATGAAAAAGAAATTAGCAGTATTATTAGGAGTATTAGTATTAAGTAGTGTTTCATTTGCAGCACCTGCAAAATCTACAAAACCATCAGGTGGATCAATTGAAAGCAGCTTAAGTAACTTAGAAAATCAATTAGAAAAATTACAACAAATGGAAGATGCAAAATATAGAGAGCAAGAAGCTCAAGCAAATGCAGCATCTCAAAGATTAGAAAATTATACAGCAATGCAAGCTAAAATTGACGAAAGACTTGCTGAAATTGAAGCAAATGAAGACACTAGCATCTTCGGAAAAGAATTCAAAGCTAAGGCTGCTGAATATAGAAACTTAAGAAATCAATTAGACAAAGAAATTGCTAAAGAACAACAAATTATTAGTAACTTTGAAGTAATTAAATCTTTAAGATAGTAAATAGATTTAATATAAAAAAGATGCTTTTACAAGTTATTTGGAAAGGCATTTTTTTTGTATAAAAAAATTTTGAAGGGTGATTACTATGAAAGAAAAAATGAAATTACGAGGAATGTTGTTAGCAGGTTTAGCTTCAAGTTTATGGTCTATATCAGGAATTTCTGGAGAAATTTTATTTGAAAAATATAACTTTTCATCAGATTGGCTGGTGTCAACAAGGACATTAATTTCTGGAATATTGCTTTTTATGGTGGTCATTTTTATTGAGAAAAAATCTATTTTAAAGCCATTGAAAAATAAAAAGGATTTTATTGGAATAATTTTATTTGGAACTGCAGGAATGTATTTGGTTCAATATACATATTTTAAGACAATTGAATTAAGCAATGTTTCATTTGCAACAATTTTACAGTTTACAGCACCGTTTTTTATATTTATTTATGAATCTATAAAAAATAAAAAAGTTCCAGCTGTTTCAACAGTGATTTTACTTTTTATGACGGTTTTAGGAGTTGTATTTATAGCTACAAAGGGGAAAGTTTCAAGTTTGTCTGTTTCGCCAGAGGCATTATTGCTTGGACTTATTTCAGCAATTATGATTGCTTTTTATTCAATTTATCCCAAAAAACTTTTGAAAAAATATGGAAGTATAACAGTAGTTGGATGGGGAATGATAGTAGGGAGCATAATTTCAAATATTGTTTATCCAATCTGGAAAATACAAGGAGATGTAAATCTAAAATCTATTATTCAAGTAATAATTGTAGTAATTTTAGGAACTTCCCTTGCATATTTAATCTACATTGCAAGTTTAAATTACATTTCCTCTTCTCTTGCAGGAATTTTAACAGCTTTTGAGCCTGTGCTTGCGGCAATCTTGTCAGTAATTATTTTTGGATTGAGATTTTCTTTCGTTGAATTAATTGGATTTGTACTGGTTTTTATTTCAATTTTTATTTTGGAAAAAAGATTGTGATGTAAAGATTTGTTATGAATTTTGAATTATACTTGAATCCATTTAAAATTGAACTATTAAAAATTATATGAATTTAGAGTTTGAGCAAAATATCCATAGCTTTTTAGTTCAGTTTTAAATAAGTTTTGCTATAAATTAAAAATTATTTTACAAGGAGTATTAATTAGTTTTAATATTATAATTTAAATTATAGCTACAAATATTATTTAACAAGGGGTCTTGGCCCCTTGTTTTAAGAAAATATAACTTTTATTTTTAAATTTTAAAAATATTTTTAAGATAGGATAATTAATTCCTTGTTACTCTTATTTAATACTTCTCTTCCATCTTTTTTGACTACGACATCATCTTCAATTCTGACTCCGCCCCATCCATCAAAATAAAGTCCGGGTTCAGAGGTAACTACCATGTTTTCCTTTAATTCAATCTGAGAAGCAGAAGATAAATAAGGCAATTCGTGAATTTCAGCACCAATTCCGTGTCCCAATCCGTGTCCAAAATATTCGCCATATCCCTTTTCATTAAAGAAATTTCTAACAGTTTTGTCAACTTCATCTGACATTATACCTTCTTTTATTGTGTTGATTCCCAATAATTGGGCTTCTAGAACCATATTATAAATTTCTTTATGTTTTTCTGTAATATTGTTTCCATAGTAAACAGTTCTTGTTATATCTGAGACATATCCTTCATAATATGCTCCAAAATCCATTGTGATAAATTCTTCTTTTTGAATTTTTTTATCAGAAGCTACTCCATGTGGCATAGCTGAACGATAACCGCTGGCAAAAATTGTTGTGAATGAACGGTCATCTGCTCCTAATTTTCTTTGAATATATTCCATATATGAAGAGACTTCCTTTTCAGAAACACCTTCCTTTATGATTTTTAAGGCTTCTGAAAATGCCACATCACTAATTTCTACCGCTTTTTTGATAAGAGCAATTTCTTCGTTAGATTTTACCATTCTTTCCATTACAAGTTTATTTCCAACAGGGGCTAATTCGACTTTAAAAATCTCTTTAATTGTTTGATAAAGCGAGAATGAAACATTAATATCTTCAAATCCGACATTTTTTAGTCCAAATTTCTTTATATATTCTCCAACTGTCTGAAGCGAACCACGTGAAACTTCAACAAATTCAAATCCCATTTCAGTAACTTCTCTAGTAGCTTGTGTTTTATATCTAAAATCCGAAAAGAAAAAATTTCCATATTTTGTCGCAAGAGCAACTCCAGTAGTTCCAGTAAATCCAGTAAAATATCGAAGATTATACAAATCTGTAATAAATAGTCCATCAATATTCAGTTCATTTAAGATTCTTGATAATTTTTCAGTTCTTTTTTCCATATTTTTCCCTCTTTTGCATTAAAATTTTTTACTTTTAAAGTGTAACATAAATTAGAAGTTTTTTCTATTTATTTTTTTACTTTTTCTTTTTCATTCACATTTAAATAGTGAATTAATTATGAATTTTTGGCAAAAGTTCAAAATAGCAAGTAGTCTAATTTTGTTTTTTAAATGAGATTTAGTAGTTCATAATTTATCTGAATTTGTGAAAATAGTTTAAAGTAAAAATAAAAAATAGCCAAAAAGATTTGTTCGATAACTTAATTTTTTTATTTAACAAGGGGTTAAGCCCCCTTGCTTTAGAATATTTATTTTATTAAATTTCAAATTGAACAAGTCTAATGACTAATTTTTATTTTATAATGGATTATGATTTTTGCGATTATTATCATAAAGATTAAAGAAGTTTAGATTTTAAAATTTATGTGTGTATCCAATTGTGAATACATTTACGTTTTTATCATATTTTACTTTTGATTTATCAATAGTAACTCCTGGAAGGGAAGTTTTCTCACGTTTTCCGTTGGAAGAATTATAGTTTACATGTGCTAGTCCAAATTTCCATTCTGAAGATTCTGTTGGTTTATAAGTAAGACCAGTTGCGTAAATTTGAGAATTTATCGCATATTCTACATCAGAGAATGATTCTTTTTTGGCTCCAGTGTCTGCATAGTTGAATCCGGCATGCCAAGTAAATTTATCATTAATTCTATAGTCTGCTCCAAAGTTTACTTCATATCCGTCATTATATTTAAATCTGTCTATTTTTGCGGCTTTGTTGAAATAATGTGTATATCCGCCAGAAAAAGTCCATTTGTTTACATCTTTTGAAACTCCTAATGCCAAAACTCCTGGCAAGTCACGTCTTAAATTAACTCCATCTGCATATTCTGGATAGAAGAATGAAATTCCTAAAGGTCGTCCTGCAAGAAGCATTTTATTATTTTCCTGAGCTTTTGACTTAAATTTTAATTTTACAGGTGTTTCATATTTTACTGCAAAATTTAAAGTATCAGTAGGTCTGTAGTCAAATCCGATGATTCCTCCAATTCCTTGGGCATTACGTTTTGAGTTCATTGATAAATAATTTTTGTTAAGACCGATAGCTGCTCCTACAAGTGGATTATAACTGTATTGTGCTTCCCCATCTAATTTTCTGTGAGCATAAACGTATTTAAGACCGCCTGACATTGAGAAAGTATCGTTGAATTTATAGGCACTTCCGAGCATTAGCTGATAGTAACGGTTTTGTCCTGTAAAACGGTTTTTTACAACTTTCGCTCCGAGCTTTCCTCCAGTAATATTGTTAAAAGTTTCTCCAGCCAGTTCAATTCCAGCAACTCCATCGTTATAACGAAGAGTAGCTCCGCCTGCAATAACGCTTAGATTTCCAAAAAATGAGTAATTATTTTTTTTGTATAAAAGATTAAATGAAGGTGCTCCTGCATATCTATGTGATTTTAATTTTTTCCCATTTAATGTCATTGATTCATCAATCATTGAATTTTGTAAATTTGCATTAATATAAGTTCCATCATCTAAAAAAGCAGTTCCTGCTGGATTATAAAAGGCACCTTCTACAGAAATTTGTCCTGTTTGAGATGGATTTTGAAAGTATGAGGCTGAATTATTTGATAAATAATCAATACTTGCTGCATTTGAAAAAATTGCAGTTAAAACTGATAGAATGGCTATTTTTAATTTCATAATTTTTTCTCCTTATTTTTAATTTCTGTTTTTTCATTTTGTTGTAGTTATTTATAAAATTTAAATAATATACATTTTTAAATTTTAATTTTTTTTAAATTTTTTATAAGAAATTTATAAATGTTGCTATTATTTTATTTTTATAACTTCTACTTTTAAAATTTATCATTTTTATTAATATATTTATTTGATAAAATTTTAAGTACAGATAATATAACATGTGTTATATAAAAAGTCAATAAATTTATTTTGATAATAAAAGTTTTTTTGACCAATATGTCGAGCAATTTATTTTATTCAATAATTTAAGTCAAGAGAATGAGTCATATAATTGAGTTTAATTTTTTCTAAGCGAAAAAAACATATATAATAATAGATTTTTATGTAAATTTATGATAAAATAAAAAAGATGTTTTCTCTTGAACATAAATTTTGAAAATACAAGAAAAGATAAAGAAAGCATAGATGGAAATTAGGACAATGAAAATAATTATCCTTTTCAAAAAAAACAGAGAAGAGGAGGTAAAAAACGTGAGATGAAATACATAAAGAGATCTTTGATTGTATTTATTTTTCTTCTAATGTCTTTATTTGCGTTAAAGTTTTATATTTCGACAAAAAACTTTAGGGGCGTACTGACTTCAATTTTGAAGAGCAGCGGACTGAACGTTGAATTTAGGGCTGTCAAGTTAATCGGGTTTAGTAAAATTCAAATTGACAACTTGAAAGTTAAAGATCTTAAGGGAAATGTAGTTATTGATGCTAAAAAAACTACGGCTGGAATAAGTCTTCTTATGCCGACAAGGCTTAATAGAATTGACGTGTATAATGGAACTGTAAATTTAGAACGTAGAAAAAATGAAGATTATAATATTCTTCATGTAATAAAAACAGATCCTAAAAAGCCAAAGACATTTGATCCAACAAGTAGAATCGGAAAACTTCATATTCACAATACAGTTTTAAATTATACAGATGTAACTTATACTAAAAAAATAAGTAAAACATTGAAAAAAGTGAATGGAAGATTGGAAACATCAAAATCTCGTGGTTTCTCACTTGTTGCAAAAGGTTCTGGAAATAAAAGCCAAGATGGGAAAACTGAAGTGTTAAAGATTGAATTAAAAAGCCTTATGAAATCTAAGCAATCAATTTATTCAATGTTTGATAAAATAAAAAACAGCGATGAAAGAAGAAAAGAATTTCGTCTGAATTTTGGTTTTGAAAATGTTGGAATAACTGAAGAACTGGGACAATATGTACCTCTTGATATGATAAAGGTAAAAGGCGGAACACTTACAGGTGTATTAAAATTAGAACACGATAAAATCAAAAAGGCAATGCAAGTTTTAGGAAGTTTGAAAATTAAAAATGGAAAATTGACTTATGTTGATTTTGATGGTGATATTGAAGATGTTAATGCTGTTATTGATTTGAAAAAAGATAAGATCACAGTAAATGCAAATACCAAGTTAAGTGAAAGTCCAGTAACTTTGACATTGGCGTATTTTATACAAAATCAAAAACTGAACTTAAAACTGGTTACAGATAAACTTCCATTTGAGCAAATTGCACGGTATAAAATAATTAAAGGTTCAAAAATTTCAGCTGAAGGTGCGGTTACAGGAAATCTTGAAGTAAATGTCGATACAAAAAATAAAAAGACAGCACTTACTGGGAAATTTTCTTCAGATAACATAAATATTTCAAATTATAATTTTCAAAATATAAAAACTTCTATGAAAATTGCAGATGAAAAACTGACTTTAACTGATACATCTTTCTTATTTAATGAAGAATTTTCAGGATTTAAAGTAAATGAAGATGTTAAAGTCGGAAAATTTGAATATGATCTGAAAAAGAAAACTGGTACAGGAAATTATGTATTAAGCAACCTTGGTTCTGATTTTGACATTAAAAAAATTACTGGAAGTGCTAAAATATCGCCGAAAAATATCATAACAGGTACGGTGAGATCCAATGTTCTAAAAGGTAGATATACAGTAAATCCAAAAGCACAGACAGTTGCAGTAAATGCAAGAAGTAACGGTTATTTTACTGTAAATTATAGTAGCAAGGCTTATAAAATCAGTCCTGATGTTGACAATCTAGTTGTGAAGTTTAACAGTAAAAATATACTTCGTTCTGGAATAATTAAGGCAAGAGTAAAAGATTTATCAGTTCCTTTTATAAAAGCTATAAAGGTCAAGGTAAGAATTCGTAATGGAAATTACAGAATAAGCGGAACAGCTGGAATGAAAGGTGGGGGAGTATTAAATATAAGCGGAACAACAACTTCCAATATGAAACATTCATACTCCCTTAATTTGCCAAAAGAAGTTGATATTGCAAAGTTGTTAAGGGCTAATGGATACAACTTTAACGGGCTGGATAAGGCAAAATTGCCTGCAACTGCAGAAGCCAGGATTAATGGTGTAAATAATAAGTTTTCTGGAACTTATGAAATCCATAGCCCTTATGGTGAATATCTGGGAAAGTATAAAAATTTACATGTTAATGGTAAAATTAATGATTTGACAAATTTGGATATGACAGTCAATGCAAAGGTAAAAGAACTGCAGTTTGAAAATCAGCGTTTGAGAAATGTAACAGCTAATCTTGGAATAAAGGATAATGCTGTTAATATCGCAAGTATAAGAAATGAAAACCTGAATGCAAGTGGTACATATAACATCAAATCTGGTAAAATAGATATAACTGCAGGATTAAAAAATTATATGTTCACTAATAATAATTTGCCCTCTAAAATGAATGTAAAAATTGGAACATTAAATGCTAATTTGACAGGAACGGCAGATAAACTTTCTGGAAATTATGAACTTTATAGTCCTTATGGGGAATATGTAGTGGAATACGAGAAATTGCATGCCAATGGCAAAATCAATAATTTATTAAATCTAGATCTGACAGCTAACGCAAAAATGGATGAATTATGGCTTAATTATCAGCGTTTAAAGGATGTAACAGCTAATCTCGGAATAAAAGATAATGTTGTTAATATCGCAAGTATAAGAAATGAAAACCTGAATGCAAGTGGTAAATATAACATTAAATCTGGTAACATGGATATAAATGCAGCATTAAAAGATTATATGCTTTATGACACTTCTCCATATAAAGTGAATTTAAAAGTTAAAAATTTGGATGCAAATTTAACAGGAACAGTAGATAAACTTTCTGGAAGTATAATAATGCCATCTGCACCAACAACAATAAAATCAACTTATGTAGGTGATACAAACGCATCAATTAGTATAAAGGATGGGATTATGAGATTTGACGATGTGACTTTACGTGAAAATAAACTAAATGGAACTTATGATCTTAAAACTGGAATTTCAGATATTGAGCTTAGTTTAAATGAGCCAGATATTCCAAAACTTTTGGATATGAAAGAGTTGACATTTGGAACGAAGTCAAATCTTAAGCTTAAGGGAAATTTAAATAATTTTAACTTGGAAGGACAGTTAGCTTTAAATAATATGAGTCTTAAAAGTTATAAAATTCCGCATATTGTTGCAGATATTAAATATTCTAATGGAACTACAGATAAATTGTTTAAGTATGGAACATTTGATTTGCAAAAGTTGAGATTTATTGGAGATAATCAGGAAACATTATTTGAAACACAGACTAAATTTGATTTAGCAAATGTAAATATTGATTATCAGTTGGAAAAACAAAAATTTTCGCTTGATTCGATACAGGACTTAAAAGATAAGGGATATAGTGGAGATATAGATTTTGGATTCTTTTATCGTGGAAGTTTTGAGAAATTTATAACTGGAGTTAAGATAAAGTCAGATTCAGTTAAACTTAGTGGATTTCCTGTGAAAAATGTGGATATTGATTTACAAGCTGATGAAAAAGCTTTAAATATTGGACAATTTTATTTAGAATATGAAAAAAATCCACTTCTTGTAAATGGATATGTCCAATTTATACCAGTAAAGTATAATGTTTCTATGTTAGCAAAAGACTTTAACTTGGATTTCTTAGGGATTAATAAAGATATAGAGCAAGCAAGTGGAGTTGCGAATATAGATGCGATTTTCTCAAATGAAGCTACAACAGGTCATATTTTGTTGAATAACTTTAATTATAAAACAAAGGATAAATTGACGCTTATAGATAACGTGAATACTGATATTAATCTTAAAAATAATAAACTTATAGTAAATAGGCTAGATGGTGGATATAATGGAGGAACTTTTAAAGTAACAGGAGATTTGGATGTTCCAACTATTCCTAATGATTTTATGAAGACAAAGCGTCTGGAACTTGGAAAATTTGAATTGAATGCAAACCTTAACAATGTAGGACTTCATTATGGAACGGGAATAGATTTCGCACTTAGTGGAAATGCAATATTTACAGAAAACAGATTGTTTGGAGATCTTGTTGTGAATAATGCTCAAATACGTGAGATTCCAAATTTTAATTCATCAAATTCAGAAAATGCTGAAATGGAAAACTCAGAACAGCAGAAGAAAAAAGAACAAGATAAAACAATTGTAGAAGGAATTGTAGAAGAGGTAATTGACAAAATATTAAAGCAGTATACAGTTGAATTAAATGTTCAAGCTGGTGACAATGTAAAAATTAATATTCCAAATGTAAGCATTGTGAGAAATATAAAAGGGACAGTAAAAGGTTCATCTGAAATTACTTATGCTGATAGTCAAATTGGAATAGATGGAGAGTATGGAATTACAAAAGGTTCTTTTTCTGTAAATGGTAATGATTTTAAAATTGAAGGGGCAGAGATAAGATTTGTTCCATCTATTAATGGCCTAACAGCGTCTGTATCAGATCCATTTGTGATTTTTGATGCTAGTACAGTAGTAAATGGTGATAGGATTGAAATAAGTGTAAATGGAAATATAAGTAATCCTGAGATTAGATTTACATCTTCTTCTGGAAAAACTAGAGAAGAAATAATATCATTACTTGCATTTAATACTGTAATTGGAAATAGTGATAAGCCTGGTGAAAATAAGGATAATTCAGCCGATGGAGTAGTAGTGGCAGGATCCTTAGTCAATACTGCATTAAATGAACTGTTTCTTTCATCAGTAACTGGTAAAATAAAAGATGTATTAGGAATATCAAAATTCAATGTTTCTACGAATGTTGACCGTTCAAATAAAACAGGAGAATATAGTGCGGCGACAACGCTTACACTGCAGAATAATTTATACAAGGATAGATTATTTTGGAATGCTTCAGTTAAATTTCCATATCAGACTTCAAAAAACGATGAAAAAAATCCAATTGGATATAATGCGTGGTTAAGTTATGGTGTTTCAAATGGATTAGATTTAAGAATCGGAGGAGAAAGTCTGAAAAGATCTAGTTCTAGTACGAATATGAGTAACGGTGCAAAGATAAATTATTATTTTGGAGTCGATTTTTCAACGAAAGCTGATACATTTGGAGATCTTTTAAAAAAGATATTTAGGAAGAAAAAATTAGATACACTAAAAAAATAGGAGGAAAAATGTCAAAACAAAGAGTAAGAAATAAAATTTATGCTTTGATCATTACGGTGACATTATTTATGTCTGTAAATAATTTATCGGAAGCTGAAGAAAAAAGCACAGTAGCTGGAATGGAATTGGCGGATAATGCAGGTAGAATATCTAGCCGTGAAGAGTTAGATAACGATGATAGAATTTCAGACATTAAAAGCAGATATACTACTGAAGAAGTAGAACTTGGTAATGAATTATCGAGTAAAAAGGCTAAAAAAAATAGAAGAAATTCAGCACGTCAAGCAGCAAAAGGAAAAGGTAAAACAAATAATGTATTTGAAGCAGATAGAGAAACAAAACATGATTTAAAAGTTGGTTCGATTGAATTTTCAAATTTAAAAGAGTTATCTCCAGATTTGTTATTGTCAAAAATACCTGTAAAATCAGGGGATAGCTATACTAATAAAAAACTTAGTGATATTTATCTTTCACTTAAAAGACTGGGATACATCTCGGAAGCAAATGTTTATCCCAAAATTCGTGGAAATACTGTAAATATAATGGTTGAAGTTGCAGAAGTTGAAAATGCTTCAGCAATTATTCAAAGAAAACAAATGCAAGAAGAGATGAAAAAAGAGACAGAATATACTGTAGCAAGTATTGATATTGAAGGATTGCAAACTCGTAGAAAAGAAGAATATCTAAAGAATTTGCCAATTAAGCCAGGAGATATTTTCGTACCGCAAAAGGCAGTTGATGGAGCACAAAAAATATTTGACTCTGGATATTTTTCAACAGTTGAACCAAAAATTGACAGAAAAGCGGATAATACTGTTTCAATAGTTTATGAAGTAAAAGAAAATCCAGCTATTCAAAGTATAAGTTTTGAAGGAAATACACTGTATAAAGATGCTGAGTTAGAAAAAGCTTTAGGCATAAAAAAAGGTGAAATTTTAAACGGTAATTTATTGAATCCTGATAAGAATGGAATAATAAAGTTATACAATAAGGATGGATATTCTGTTGCAAGAATTGAGTCAATAAACGTTTCAAATGAAGGGGATATAAAAATAGGATTGTCTGAAGGAGTTGTTGATTCTGTAGAATTTGAAAAGGCGCCTTCTAGAAAGGATAATGAAAGACAGTCTGAAAAACGTTCTGTCTTAAGAACAAAACCTTATATATTTGAGAGAGTTCAAAAAATAAAACCTGGACAAATTTTTCAAACTAAAAATATAAAGGATACGGTAGAAGAACTTTACAGAACAGGAATGTTTACTTCAATAGAGCCAGTTCTTGAAGGAAAAGAGGATGATCCAAATGCAAGAGTTGTAAAATTACTTGTAGAAGAACGTCCAACTACTACAATTAATGGAAGTATTTCTTATGGAACTTCTGTTGGTTTAGTAGGGGAACTTAAACTAGCAGATTCAAACTTCTTGGGAAAAGGTCAAGATGCCGCAATTACTTTATCAGCTTCAAATAAAGGAGATAAAACATTTGATATTAGCTGGTTTGATCCTTGGATAAGAGGAACTGAACGTGTTCAAGCAGGAGGAACAATTTACTGGAATGTATCAGTTGATGACAATGCTGATCCAGATGAAGTGGAAAAAGTTAAAAAAATTGGTACTCGTTGGACAATTGGTAAAGGACTTAATAGCGATCTTTATGTAAGATTGGCAGCAAGATACGATCATTATGAAGAATTATTCTCAAATAAAAAAGTAAATGATAAATATAATTTGCTTGCAGTAGGGCCATCATTAATTTATGATACAAGAAATAATCAATATAGTCCTACAAAAGGAATTTATTCAATATTTTCTTATGAAAGAGGAGAACTTATAAATGATCCTAGAAAGTATGATCAGTTTGAAGCCGATTTAAGAGCTTATCATCCAACATTCTTTGGTGATAAAAATGTAATGGCGTATAGAGTAGCTTGGGGATCAACAGGAAGCGGAACACCGGAAGCATTGAGATTTAGCATAGGTGGAGCTGAATCAATTCGTGGATATGATTATAGTGCATTTGATGGATATGATAAATTTCATGCAACTATTGAAAATAGAACAAAAATCAATGACACGTTGCAGCTAGTAGCATTCTTTGATATAGGAAATGCTTGGCAAAAGGAGTCAAAAGATCCTATTACTGGTAAAAAAATCTATAAACCAAATAGAAAAGATGCTCATGACTTTAAAGATCTTAAAAAAGGTTATGGAGTTGGGGTAAGATTGAATACGCCAATTGGACCGTTAAGATTTGATTATGGTTGGCCTATGGATCCAGAGAAAAAAGGTGAGAAAAAAGATAAAGGTAAATTTTACTTTAGCTTTGGACAATCATTCTAGTTTTTCAAATAAATAAAAAATAAAAATAGTTAAAGAGGGATGATTAATTTCATCCCTATAATTTTATAAAAGTTCTGTAAAAATACAGTGTTTGTCGTAATTTTTAGACTTTTACAGATGGCTAAAAGAAAAATAAATAAGGAGATGTTCAAAATGTATGATATAAAAGAAATAGCAAGATTAGTTAGTGGAAAAATAAATGGAAATGAAAATTTGGTCTTAAAGAAATTATCGCCGTTTTTTTATGCGACAGAAGATGAACTGACTTTCGCAGCAGATGAAAAAATGTTAAAAAATATTGAAAAATGTAATGCTGGGGCAATAGTTGTTCCGCCATTGAAAAATTTGCCAAAAGATAGAACGTATATTATAGTTGAAAAAAATCCGAGAGAACTGATGCCGATTTTATTAAATTATTTTAAGCCAAAAATAAAGCCGTTTGAAAAAGCAATAGAAGATTCGGCATTAATAGATGAAACAGCGAATGTTTCAAGAATTAACACTTATATTGGACATAATGTGAAAATTGGTAAAAATGTTGTAATCTATCCAAATGTTTCGATTTTTGAAGGAACAGAAATCGGAGAAGGAACGATTGTTTATTCAAATGTTACTATTAGGGAATTTTCTAAGATTGGTAAAAAATGTATTTTTCAACCAGGAGCTGTTATCGGGTCTGATGGGTTTGGTTATATAAAAGTAAAAGGCGATAATGTAAAGATAGATCAGATTGGAAATGTTATATTGGAAGATGAAGTTGAAATTGGAGCAAATACTTGTATTGATAGAGGAGCTATTGGTGATACAATTGTAAAAAAAGGTACAAAGATTGATAATTTAGTTCACATTGGTCATAATGATGTGATTGGTTCTAATTGTTTTATTATTGCACAAGTTGGAATTTCTGGAAGTGTGGAAGTGGGAGATAATTCAATACTTGCAGGACAAGTTGGAGTAGCAGGACATCTTAAAATCGGAAACAATGTGGTAATTGCGGCAAAATCAGGTGTTACAAATGATGTGCCGGATGGAAAGAAAATGTCAGGTTATCCGTTAAGAGAGCATATGGAAGATTTGAGAGTGAAAATGTCAATGGGGAAAGTGCCTGAACTTGTAAAACGAGTGAAAAAACTTGAAAAAAATATTAATACAAAATTTGAGGATAAAAAATAAAAGATGACTTTTCTATCGAAATTTTAAAACTTCCTTGACTTATTAATTCAAATGATGTAGAATAAATAATAAAGAACAAAGAGATTATATAAAGAGAAGGGAGTTATAGATGAAAAAATTACTGTTAGGGATATTTATGCTTTTATGCCTAGTTAGCTGTGGATCAGGGCCTAACGACACAGTTTCAAAATTTATTAATAATATAAAGGCTGGCAAGCCGAGAGAAGCGGCAAAATATGCTATTGATGATAGTTTTGAAGGAGATTTAGAAATAACATATAATAATAAAACTCAGGAATTACTTTTTAAAACATTGTTAAAAAATCTTGAATATAAAATAGTTGGAACAGAAAAGCAGGATAATGACACTACTATTGTAACTGTAGAAGTAACAAATTTAGATGTACAAAAAGTATTTTTACAAGTTTTCCAAAAAATGTCACAAGAAGTTTTTACAAATAAAGATTCTAAGTCACTTTCAGTTGAAGAAAGATTTAAACAGGAGATTGAAGCAAAAGATAAACCAAAAACAAAAAACAGAACAAAATTTATAGTTAAGAAGACTCCACAAGGAGAAAAAGTAGTAGTAACAGCTGAAAATATTGATGTATTGCTTGGGAAGCTTAATACAACCTTATTAAATTTGGGTAATCTTGGAAAAGAAGAAGAAACAGCAGTAGAACTTCCAGAAACAGGACCATCAACAGGAGTATCACAAAAGCCTGAAGAACTTAGAGATCAAAATAAATAAAACATCCTATGCTAAAAACAATCATTCTTTTGATTTATATTTTATAAAGTTTGGTTGTTTTTTCTTGCAAAGGTAAAACAATATATATAAAAATTTATTTATAAGAACTATGATGTATAATTAGTTATCATTTGAAGCTAAGGAATCTTTAAATGAAAAAATCATAATAAAAAATTTCAGAGGAGTTTTTTAAAAGAAAGGTGATTGACTATGAAAAAAACATTAATTAGTTTATTTTTAGTTTTAGGAGCCGCTTCATTTGCCGATACTGGAAAAATTGAAGCTAGAGGTGGAATAGATTTCGGTGGAAAATACCATTATGGAGGAAACTACAAAGATCAAAAAACTAAAAACAGTTCAGGAGAAATCGGAGTTGAATATAGAAATGAAGTAGTTCCTGGATTAGAAGTTGGAGGAGGTACAGCTTTCCAATTCCACAAAGATTTAAAAGATAAAGTAAGTGGACAAAATGAAAAAAACTATAGTTCTGTTCCAGTTTATGCAACTGCAAAATATACTTTTGATACACAAACAGCAGTAAAACCTTATTTAAAAGGTGATTTAGGATATTCATTCAATAGTGGAAATCACGATTATGGAACTTTAGGAAAATTCGAAGCTAAAAATGGATTATACTATGGAGTAGGTGGAGGAATTAACTTCAACAACGTAAACGTGGAACTTATGTATAAAGAAAACCAAGGTGACTATAAATATGAAGGACCTTTAGGTGTATCTAGAAAATATGATGCTAACTACAGAAGAGTATCTCTTGGTGTAGGTTATGATTTCAACTTAGGAAACTAATAAATAATAGTTTAGTATTTTAATAACAAAAAAAATAATTTTTGGCTACTACGAAATGTAGTAGTTTTTTTATACAAATTTTTAAAAATAATTTCAATTCTTTATTTTTTTGTGATATAATAATAAACATAGATAAGTGTATAAACAATTTATACTATTTTCCACTTAAATTAACAGATTTTTTATGAGTCTTTTTGGAAAAGGAATCTTGAAATAACTGAAAGATAATTTGTTTTTTTATGTGAATTTAGTATTAAAATAGAAAGGAAGATGACAATATGAAAAAAATATTTTTAATGATGCTGTTAGCCACGATGTTTATTGTCGGATGTGGTAAAAAATCTGCCAATGGTAATGTCATAAAAATTGGAGTTATTGCACCGCTTACAGGGAATTATGCACAATATGGAGTGGCGGTAAAAGAAGGTGTGGAACTGAAGGTTGAGGCTATTAACAATGCAGGTGGAATCAATGGTAAAAAAATTGAACTTGTGACTGCAGATAGCAAAGGAGATGTTCAAGAAGCGGTAAATGCCTTTAAAAAGATGGTTTCACAAGATAAGGTTAATGTTGTGATTGGGGAAGTTGTGTCAGCTACTTCACAGGCTATTTCAGGACTTGCACAACAGGCAAAAGTGCCTTTAATTTCCGCAACTGCTACAAACCTTGATGTTACAAAGGGAAAAGATTTTGTATTTAGAACAACATTTACAGATCCTTATCAAGGGACTGCCACTGCAAAATATGCAAAATCTAAAGGTGTAAAATCAATTGCGATATTGACAAATTCTTCAAATGACTATTCTATAGGAATTGCAAATGCGTTTAAGGCACAAGCTGAAAAAGATGGAATAACTATTACTGAAGAAAAATATACAAATGATGATAAAGATTTTAAAGCAATATTGACAAAAGTAAAAGGACAAAATCCACAAGCTATTTTTATACCTGATTATTACAATACAATTGGACTTATTATTTCACAAGCTAAAGATTTGGGAATTAATGCACAGTATTTTGGTGGAGATGGATGGGATGGAATTCAAACTAACTTTGGAAAAGTTGCAGAGGGAGCAATTTTTGCAAGTCAATTTTCTCCAGATGATAAATCTGAAAATGTCCAAAAATTTATGAAGGCTTATAAAGCTAAGTATAACAAAGAGCCAATAATGTTTGCGGCACTTGGTTATGATACTGTGCAAATTGTAGAAACTGCTCTAAAATCTACGAAAGATATGTCTGGAGCATCTATAAGAGAAGCTATGAATAATGTAGGCGGTATAGATTTGATAACTGGTAAATTAAAATTTGATGCTGATAGAAATCCTGAAAAGGCAGTTACATTTATCCAAGTAAAAGGTGGAAAACTTACATTAAAGGAAAAATTCTAAAAGTAAAAAAATTCAAGAAAATAAAAAGTTTTAAGTGAATTATTTTGAATATAAAAATAAATTTTGTAAAGGAGAACAATTATGAAAAAGATATTATTTTTAATTTCATTATTGGCATTGTTTGTACTTAGCTGCGGAGCTAAAACTGCAAAAGATAAAAATGTTATAAAAGTTGGTGTTATTGGAGCTTTGACTGGAAATGTAGCGCAATATGGAACAAGTACAATCAATGGATTTAAGTTAAAAGTAAAGGAAATAAATGCTGCTGGTGGAATTAACGGTAAAAAAATCGAACTTGTTGTGGCAGATAGTAAGGGAGACGCACAGGAAGCAATCAATGCATTTAAAAAAATGGTTTCACAAGATAAAATTGATATTTTTATGGGAGAAGTTACATCTGGACCATCTCTTGCAATTGCACCGCTTGCACAACAAGCAAAAATTCCTATGATTACAGCAACTGGAACTGCATTTGATATTACAAAAGATAAAGATTTTGTATTTAGAACAACATTTACAGATCCTTATCAAGGTGTTATCGTTGCAAAATATGCAAAAGCAAAAGGTTATAAAAATATTACAGTATTGACTAATACAGGTAGTGATTATTCTGTTGGACTTGCAAACGCATTTAAGGAACAAGCTAAAAAAGAAGGAATCCAAGTTAAAGAAGAACAATATACTGCTGATGACAAAGACTTTAGAGCTTTACTTACAAAAGTAAAAGGATACAATCCTGAAGTAATTTTTGTACCTGATTATTATAATACTATTGGATTAATTTTGACACAATCAAAAGATCTTGGAATAAACGCTCAATTTATGGGTGGAGATGGATGGGATGGAATCCAGACTAACTTTGGAAAAGTTGCTAATGGAGCAATTTTCGCAAGTCAATTTGCACCAGACGATCCTGATCCAAATGTTCAAAAATTTATTGCATCATACAAAAAAGAATACAAAGCTAATCCAATTATTTTTGCAGCTTTAGGATATGATACTGGAACAATTTTAGAAACTGTATTGAAAAATGTAAAAGATCTTTCTTCAAAAGATGCAATTAAAGATGCAATTAAAAACTTTAATGGAACAAATCTTGTTACAGGTTCATTAAAATATGATTCAGAAAGAAACCCTGAAAAGAAAGTTACATTCATTGAAGTAAAAGATGGAAAACTTACATTAAAAGAAAAATTCTAGAATAATAGAATTGTTTGTAAATTAGAGAAATTTAAAATTTAAAAAAGCAAATATTTTAAAGCAAGGGGTTTTGACCCCTTGTTGAAATAAAAAAATTTAGATTGTCAAATATATCTAAATATAGGCAATAATAATTATTATAAAGTTCGGTTGTTGGGGATTTTTTCTTTTTTCTGGCAATCGAGAACTTTTTTTATCTAAAAGAGTTTTTATTTAATGATTTAGAATTTAGTAAAATAAAGACAATGAAATTTAGTAAATAAAAATATACGTAAGCAGCTTTAAGATTATATGGAAATTTGAGTAAAATTAAATATAGTTTTTAGGTTGCCTAAGTATAAAATAAACTGTATAAATAGAAGATATAGGAGTTTAAAATTATGTTAAAGAGTTTTATTGAACAAACTATTAACGGACTGCAAACTGGAAGTATTTATGCCCTGATTGCTTTGGGATACACAATGGTTTACGGTATCGTTAAACTTATAAATTTTGCACATGGTGATATACTTATGGTGGGAGCTTATATTACGCTTATCGCTGTGTCAAATGGGATGCCATTGATACTGGCTATTGTTTTATCAATTGTTTTGTGTGCGATTTTGGGAGTTGTGATCGACTTTTTTGCGTATCGTCCAATTAGGAATGCACCTAAAATTTCGGCATTGATTACTGCGATTGGAATGAGTTTTTTACTGGAAAGTCTGGCACTTATAATATTTGGTGCAAATCCAAAAGTTATTGATCCAAAATATATACCAGCATTTTTATCAAATGATAATAAAATGAAGCTAGGATTCTTACAAATAAGCACACTTACAATATTTGTAATTGTGATTACAATAATATGTATGGTAGCTTTAAATTTATTTATTAAAAAGACAAAATTGGGAAAAGCTACAAGAGCGGTTTCACAGGATACAGGAGCGGCACAGCTTATGGGAATTAATGTAAATAAGACTATTGCCATAACATTTGCAATTGGTTCTGGACTTGGTGCATTAGGTGGAGCATTGTATGCGATTGTTTATCCCCAAATTGAGCCATATATGGGGATGCTGCCTGGATTGAAGGCATTTATTGCGGCTGTATTTGGAGGAATTGGAAGCATTCCTGGAGCTATGGTTGGTGGATATGTTCTGGGACTGCTTGAAGCGTATGTAAAAGGGTCATCGCTTACAACTTGGGCAAATCCAATTGTATTTGGTGTGCTTATATTAATATTGATTTTTAGACCAAATGGATTATTTGGTAAAAATATGAAGGAAAAAGTATAACTTAGAAGGGAGGAAATTGAAAAAATGGAAAAAAATAACAAAGATGTGAAGACAGAAAATATAGCTAGTTCAGAAAAGAATCATGATGAACATTCTAAAAAAGATAAAGAAACAAAAAATTCCAGATGGAATGACTTAAATTATTTCAACAAATTAAATGTGAAAAATTATGTTGCTACATTTCTTTTGATAATTGTATTTTATTTTGTTCTAAGTTTTACTTTTAATCCAAATGACCCTTTCAGCTATACAAAGGGAATCTATATAAATATCCTAATATACGTATTATTTTCAGTAAGTTTGAATATAACAGTTGGACTTATGGGACAGCTTAATTTGGGACAAGCTGGATTTATTGCAATTGGCGGATATTCAGCGGCATTTATTTCAAAAATATTAGTTCAGTATAATTTACCGCCATTTTTACAATTAATTATAGTATCACTATTTGGTGGATTAGTTGCGGCTGTATTTGGATTTTTAGTTGGGGGAAGTACGCTTAGATTAAGAGGAGACTATCTTGCAATTATTACACTTGCCTTTGGAGAAATTATAAAATATATTATTCAAAATTTAGACTTTTTAGGTGGAGCGACTGGACTTAGCAATATTCCGACACTTTTGAGTTTTTCAAATACGTATTTCATTGTAGTTATCTCAATTATTGTAATTGCGATGGCTATGACTTCACGAAAAGGAAAGGAAGTTTTGTCAATTAGGGAAGATGAAATTGCGGCTGAAAATATTGGAATTAAATTAAATCGTGTAAAACTTTATGGCTTTGCACTTTCAGCATTTTTTGCTGGAATTGGGGGATCACTATTTGCGCATAATGTAGGAATTTTAACGCCTGATAAATTTGGTTTTTTATTCTCAATAGAAATTCTTGTTATGGTGGTGCTTGGAGGACTTGGAAGTATTACAGGAGCGATTGTCGCTGCAGTGATTTTGACATTATTAAATGAAAAATTAAGAGACGTTTCACAATTTAGATACTTAGTTTATGCAATTATATTGATTTCGTTAATGATTTTCCGTCCAAAAGGAATTTTCGGTACAAAGGAATTTACATTTGCAGGCACAAAAAAAAGAATTAAGCGAATTAGAGATTATAAAAATAATAAAAATGAAAATTAAGTATTTTTAATAAAATAAAAAAAGAAGTAAAATAGGAGATATGAATATGTCATTATTAAAAACGACAGATTTGGGAATATCTTTCGGAGGGCTAAGAGCAGTTGATGATGTAAATATTGAAATAAAGGAAGGTGAACTGATTGGATTGATTGGTCCAAACGGAGCTGGAAAAACAACAATATTTAATTTACTTACAGGTGTTTATAAGCCTACAGATGGAGATATTTCTATAAATCAGATTAGTATAAATAAAAAAACCACTCCACAAATAGTTGCTTTGGGAGTTGCCAGAACATTTCAAAATATTAGGCTTTTTAAAGAATTAAGTGTACTAGATAATGTAAAGCTGGCATTTAACAATAGTATGAATTATAATACTTTTGAAGCGATTTTTAGACTTCCTAGATTTTGGAAAGAAGAAAAGGAAGTGACAGATAATGCACTTGATTTATTAGATATTTTTGATATGGCTGAAATGGCAAATATTACAGCTGGAAACTTGTCTTATGGACAACAAAGAAAACTAGAAATAGCAAGGGCTTTGGCAACAAATCCTAAATTATTGCTGCTAGACGAGCCAGCGGCTGGAATGAATCCAAATGAAACGAAGGAATTAATGAATACAATTAGCTTTATAAGAAATAAGTTTAAAATTGCGATTTTGTTAATCGAACACGATATGGATCTGGTAATGGGAATCTGTGAAAGATTATATGTGTTAAACTTTGGAAGAATCATTGCTTCAGGACTTCCAGATGAAATTCAGAATAATAAGGAAGTTATCGCAGCTTATCTAGGAGAATAAAATTTAAGCTGTAAAATTAATAAAATTAGCAAAAAGGAGGAAATGTGAATATTTTAAATGTAAATGACTTAAATGTCTATTATGGCGGAATTCATGCCATAAAAAACATTTCATTTCAGATAAAAAAAGGTGAAATTGTCTCTCTAATCGGTGCAAATGGAGCTGGAAAAACATCCACACTTCACGCTATTTCAGGGCTTGTACCAATAAAATCAGGAGAAATTTCCTTGAGCGGAGAAAATATAACCAATGCTGATGCCTACAAACTTGTCAGCCGTGGAATGGCACACGTGCCAGAAGGACGTAGAATCTTTACAGAGCTGACTGTACTGGAAAACTTGGAAATGGGAGCATACACAAGAAATGATGCAGATCAAATAAAAAAAGATATGGAACATATGTTTTCATTGTTTCCAAGACTTGCCGAACGTAAAAAACAATTGGCAGGAACAATGAGTGGAGGAGAGCAGCAAATGCTGGCAATGGCAAGAGCCTTAATGTCAAATCCTTCGTTATTATTACTAGATGAGCCATCAATGGGACTAGCACCATTATTAGTGCAGGAAATTTTCAATATTATTGAAAGAATTAATAAGGAAGAAAACGTAACTGTGCTGTTAGTAGAACAAAATGCCAATATGGCACTATCAATCGCAGATAGAGGATATGTTCTGGAAACTGGGAAAATCATTCTGGAAGGAACTGGGAAGGAACTGCTTACAAATCCTGAAATTAAGAAGGCTTATTTGGGAGGATAAAATTAAGAAACTAGAATATTTGTTTTTGAAAACTGTCTTGAAAAGTTTTTTAGCTTTTTGAGATGGTTTTTTGTTTTGAAGAAGTTTTTTAAAAAAGGAAAAATTGAAATAGAAAAATTATAAAATTAATGCAAAAAAACAATAAAAAAATGTATTTTTACTAAATTTTTCTTGAAAAAATCAAAAAATATAGTATAATATATTTAATAAAATATGTTTTAGTAAAGGAGATTAATTTTGAAATTAAAATCTATAAAATTAGAGAATTTTAAAAATATAAAAAATTCAAAAATTGAATTTAAAAGTAATAATTTATCAGCAATTTACGGACCTAATGGAAGTGGGAAAACGGCTGTAATAGAGGCAATTGAAGTTGTAAGAGAATATTTTTTGATTGATAAACCTGATTTTATGGAAAAGGAATTGGATGAAAAGTTAAAAAATTTTATAAAAATAGGAGAAACTACGACTTCTATTGAGTTGGAAATAGAAGGTGAAACAAAAAAATATAAGATTATTCTAAATTTTTCAAAAGACAAGTTTAATAATATTTTGCCTATGGAAGAAAAAATTTTATATAAAAATGCAGATAAAAAAAGAGAAACTTATAAAAAATTAATTTCTTTCAAAAGTTATGAAACACAGCAAATTAAGTTAAAAAAATCTGAAAGTATCAATATAATAGAAAAAATATTGAAACAGCAGGAAACAAGTAAATTAAGCATAAATTTAGAAAATGTAAATTTAAATAGTTATTTAGGGATTATTTTTAGTCAAATTATTGAGAATCAAAAAAGTGAAAATAAAATAGAATTGAATGATGAACTCGAAAATGTATTGATAAATTTTTTAGAAATTGAAAACTATTTAACTAAAATTTTTGTTATAACATTAGAAAATCAAGCAATAACAAATTTGAAAATTTTCTTAAATATGAATATCCACTTGGAAAATTCACAAGGAACAATCCCAATTACACTTAACCAAAATAATAATTTTTATTCTGAAAATATAGCAGAAGCAATTATAAATACTGTAAAACAAATAAACGGAATTTTTAAAGCAATTATACCTGATTCTGAATTAGTATGCGAAATAGAAGGAGAAAGAATAACTGAAAAAGAAAAGGAAAAAGGAATAAACTTATATATAATAAAAAAAGGAGATAAAATTTCTATAAAAAATGAATCTGTAGGAATACAAAAGATAGTTTCAATATTATCAGCTTTGATTTACTGTATTCAAGACGAAAATGCGCTTGTAGTAATAGATGAATTGGATGCCCATATTTTTGAATATTTGCTCGCAGTAATCTTGGAACAAATCTCAAAAATAGCAAAAGGACAACTAATTTTTACCGCCCATAATCTTTCTCCAATGGAAAGGTTAAAAGGAGAAAATATAATAGTTACTTCTCTTGATGAAGATAAAATAAATTACAGCTATTTTAAAAGAATTTCTAAAACAACCAACTTAAGACAAAAATACATAAGATCACAAGCAATATGGAGTGAAGACAATATAAATCCATTAAATATAAGTGAAACAGAAATAGCATTGTATATGAGGAAGTTGGTGAAATAAATGAAGGGGAGTGTTATATTAATAATAGTTGAGGGAATTAGTGACGAAGAAACTCTTGTTCCATGGATAAACAGAACTATAAATAAATTGAGAAAAAGAGTTACACCAATTGTGATACATGGTGATATGTTTACAAGATATAAAGAATATTCGAAAGAATTTGAAATTACATCTTCAAATGTAATAAAAGAATTACAAAAAGTTGTAAATAGTTTTTTAAAAAAGCCATCAAATGTTATAAAATGGGCAGATATTATAAAAGTTTATTATGTAACTGATACAGATAATTGTTTCAAAATAGAAAGAGAAAATTTAATAAATAAAAGGAAATGTCTAAATAAATTGTTTAAATTAAAGAAAATTGGAAAATCTAAAGGTTCAAGAGAAACCGTTTGAAGTAATTTTTTTTGGAAATAATTTGGAACATGTTTTATATGGTATAGAAAATAGATTATCTGATAAGAAAAAAACAAAATTATCTACAGAATTTGCAATAGATGTGTCAAATGGAAAAAAAGATTTTAAAAGTTCATTTTCACAAGGTGAAATAAAAACTTGGAACATTTATGAAGAAAGTTATAAAGAAATTCAAAATTATGAAGGCAGAGCAACAAATATTATTGCACTAATAGAAGAAATAGAAAATGGATTTAAACCTTTATAAGTTGGACTTTTCCCATAATTTACTGTATAATACGAATATGAAGCACCGGTTTTACAGAAAGGAAAAATTTATGTTATATTTTGCAAATGATTATACGCAAGGGGCTTGTCAAGAGATTTTGGATGCGATTGTTAAGACTAATTTTGAGAATTTGTCTGGATACGGGGCTGATAAATATTGTGAAAGTGCAAAAGCAAAAATTAGGAAAGCTTGTGAATTGGAAAATGCAGATGTTTATTTTTTAGTTGGTGGAACACAGACTAACACAGTTGTGATAAATTCGATGCTGCAGTCTTATGAAGGGGTGATTGCGGCTGAAACGGGGCATATTAGTGTGCATGAGGCTGGAGCGATTGAATTTACAGGGCATAAGGTTTTGATGTTGCCACATCATAGTGGGAAAATTGATGTTAATGAGTTGAAGGAATATTTACAGACATTTTATGTGGATAAAAATCACGAACATATGGTTTTTCCTGGAATGGTTTATATTTCACATCCAACAGAATATGGAACTTTGTATACCAAAAACGAATTAACAGAAATTTCAGAAATTTGTAAAAAATATAAGATTCCGTTATTTTTGGATGGAGCAAGGCTGGCATACGGGCTTATGGCAAAGGATACGGATGTTACACTTCCAGATATTGCTCGGCTTTGTGATGTTTTTTATTTTGGAGGGACAAAAGCTGGAGCATTGCTTGGGGAAGCAGTTGTTTTTACCAAAAATAATACACCAAAGAATTTTATAACAAGGATAAAGCAGCATGGAGCATTACTTGCTAAGGGAAGGCTGCTTGGAGTACAGTTTGACACATTATTTTCAAATGATTTGTACAAAAGGATTGGAAAACATACTATAAATTTATCTGAAAAATTAAAAAATATTTTACATGAAAAAAATTACAGATTTTATCTTGAATCACCTACAAATCAGCAGTTTATCATAATTGAAAATACAAAAATGGAAAAACTGGCAAAAAACGTAAGTTTTTCATTTTGGGAAAAATACGATGAAAATCATACGGTAATAAGATTTGCAACGAGCTGGGCAACTACGGAAAAAGATTTGGATGAATTAATAAAATTATTATAATAGAAGAAAGTGAGAGGATTTTATGAATTATAAGTTAATTGCAACTGATATGGATGGAACATTGCTTGATGAGGAGCATGGAATAACAAAGGAAAATATAGAGGCGATTGTGAAAGTTCAAAGGGAAAAAGGTGTTAAATTTGTGCTTGCGAGCGGTAGACCTAGCTATGCGATGCTTGAGTATGCAAAAGAGCTTCAAATGGATAAGTATGAAGGCTATGTTTTGGCATTTAACGGCGGAGAATTAATTGATATGAAGACAAATGAAGTAATTTTTCACGAAGGGCTGGAAAAAAAGGATATTGAAAATGTTTATAAGGTTTCAAAGGAGATAAATGTTCCGATGATTTTGTACGTTGGAGACACGATTTATGGAACGGAAGCAACAGAGGGAGTAATGTATGAAGCAGATCAATGTAAAATGAAATTCCAAAAATTTGATTCACTTGAAGATTTAGAAAAAAAAGGGATATATAAAACTACAAAATGTATGATTATTGGAACACCTCAGGAGGTATTGATTGCTCAGGAACATATGAAAAAAGTTCACGAAAATGATTATTTTATCGCAATTTCAAAACCAATATTTCTAGAAATTGCTAATAAAAATGTGGATAAAGGGAAAACATTGAAAAAATTGGGAGAAATTGAAAATATAAAGCCTGAGGAAATGATTGCGGTTGGTGACAGTGCGAACGATAAGCCGTTGCTGGAGTACGTGGGAATGCCTGTAGCTGTGGAAAATGCAATTCCTGAAATCAAGGAAATAGCTAAATTTATTTCAACTTCAAATGTGGAGCATGGATTGAAAACTATGATTGAGGAATTTTTTGAATTTTAAAACTATAAAATTTGTACAGGAATTATCGGGAAAAAAGTCGAAAAATCATATATACTTTTAGTGTAAGGAGGAAAAATATATGATTAAGGCATTTAATGAAACGATGAAATATATCGAAGAAACCTTGACTGATAGAATTGACGAGAGAAAGATTGCATTGCTTTCTGGGTATTCGTATCCGCTGTTTAGCAGAATGTTTTCAATTATGGTGGATTATCCGTTAAGCGAGTATGTTCGCTTTAGAAAGTTAAGCTGTGCTGCGATAGATTTACGTGAAAGCGATGAAAAAATAATAGAAATAGCCTTTAAATACGGCTATGAATCTCAAGATTCATTTTCCTTGGCATTCAAAAAATTTCATGGGCACACGCCAAAGGAAGTCAGAAAAGGAAGTGCATTTCAAATTTTTTCTCCTATAAGATTATCTTTAAGTATTGAAGGAGGAAAAAATATGGATATCAAAGTTATGAAAAAATCGGCTTTTAAAATAGCAGGCTTAGCAGAAAGAATTGAAGAAGGCGGTAATTTTCCTAATGTTTGGGATAAACTTTTTAAAAAAGTATCTCCAGAAAAATTAGAAAATTTAGGAAATGGACAAAGTTATGGAGCTTGCTATGAAATTGAGAAAAATGAAAATTGTGAAAGCAAGTTTACTGTAAATTATATGGCTGGATACGATATTCAAAATGTTACCGAAGCAAACGATTTGGGCCTTAATATACTTGAAGTTCCGGAAACTGAATATGCTGTAGTAAAATTGAAGGGAATTGTTCCAAATTGCATTCATGAAGGATGGAAATATGTGACAGGGACATTTTTTCCAGAACAAGGTTATAGACACGCTGGAACGCCTGATTTGGAAGTTTATGGTGAAGGGGATATGTATAATCCAAATTATGAAATGGAACTTTGGGTTCCGATTATAAAGGATAAAAATTAAATTGTAGATATGTTTTGAATCTTTTATTAAATATATTTAGAGTTTTACTATAAAAAATGGGAGATATTCTGACTACACAGTTTATTTCCCATTTTCTTTTATTAATTTTTTTTCTTTTTTCAAGAACTTTGTAAAATATCAAAAAAGTTAAAAATCACACTTTTCACATTTACATTGCTTCTTATGCTGTTTTTAAAATTTATCAATTTTTTCAAATCTTCTACTTCCACAGAATGCTTAACATTTATAATGATTTTTGAAAGAAAGCTTATCAGAAATTCCTTTTCCTTTTTCAGTTCATTTTCAATTTCGTTTATAAAAAAATACACATTTTCAATATCCCAGAAGCGTATTCGCTGTGTCAGCAGTTCAATACTTTTATTATATTTTATGGTCAAATCTAGATTATTTTTCATAATTAGTTCTCCAGTTGTGTAATTTTTCATCTCAAAAATGATTTGCAAAATATCTTCTACAGTATTAATTTTAAATTCAATATCATCAAGTGAGAGATTTTGCCTCTTAAATTCTAAAATATCGTTTTCATTTCCATCAAAGAAATAGTAAATTTCCTTGCTTACTCCCAGTTCGTCGTTATTCATTCCAGATAGATGAAATTTGAATGTGCGGGATTTTATTGTGGAAATGATGTTTAATGTTTTTGATAGAAGTATGAAATATACATTTTGCGGGGGCTCTTCCAAAATTTTTAAAAGTGCGTTTGAAGATTCTTTTCGCAAATTTTCGATTCCACACAGAATGAATATCTTTTTTGGTGAATTAAATGAAGATTCTATTGATGAATAGATGATTTCTCGCACTTCGTCAATTTTTATGTTTTCATTGTTTTTATTTATTATTTCAATGTCAGGATATTGAAAATTATTAATAAGCCGTTCGATTTTCTCTCTTTCAGCGTCATTCTGCACATCCTTTGTCATAATCATCTTTGAAAACATTAGTGCATAAGAAAGCAAGTCAACTCTCTTATCGCCGTAAAAGAGATAACTTGCACTTATTTTATCCTGATTTATTTCATTTTTAAATTTTTCGGTTATTTCCTGTAATTTCATTTTTTCTCATTTTCTCGTTTTTTTAATTAACAACAAATATTAATTTTCTTTCATTTGAAGAGTTCTTAATAATTTTTTATTGTCAAATGCGGCTCCTCCACCTAAAACTACTGAATCCAATGGGTTTGGAGATAAGAATACTTTGATTCCGACTTCTTTTTCCATCATGTCAATGAAGTTTTTGATTAGTGAACCTCCGCCAGTCATTACAATTCCATTATCCAAAATATCTGCTGCAAGTTCAGGCGGACATTTTTCAAGAACTTCTTTTGTAGAGTTTACGATTTGGAATAAAGAATCTTCAATTGCTTCATAAATTTCATTTGCGTTGACTTCCACAGTATTAGGAATTCCAGTTTCCAAATCTCTACCTTTTATTTCCATAATTTCAGGCGATTGAACTTTTAATGCTGAACCTAGTTCTTTTTTTATTTTTTCTGCAGTTCTATCTCCGATTAGCAAGTTATATTTTCTTTTTACATATTTTACGATGTCTTCATCAAATCTGTTTCCAGCAATTCTAATTGATTTACTTGCAATAATTTCATCTAAAGAAAGAATTGCAATATCAGTAGAACCTCCACCTATATCAATTACCATACTTCCTTCAGGTTGAGAAATATCAACTCCAGAACCAATAATAGCTGCTCTTCCTTCTTCGATGATATATGTTTTTTTAGCACCTTTTACTGCATCAAATAATGCCTTTCTTTCAACACTTGTTACTTCAATTGGCACACAAATCATTACTTCAGGCTTGAATAATGAATTCCCGTAAATTTTGTGAATAAAATATGTAATCATTTCTTTTGTTGAATCAATATCTGCAATAACTCCGTCTTGCAAAGGTTTTATAGCTTGAATACTGTCAGGAGTCTTCCCTAACATTTCTCTAGCTTCTCTTCCAACTGCAATTAGCCTTCCAGTCTTTCTATCTCTTGCAACTACAGATGGCTCATTTAATACTATTTTTTTTCTTTGTTTATCATAAATCAATATGTTTGCAGTTCCCAAATCTATTGAGATGCTTTTATTTACTCTAAATATTTTTACAAAATCAAATGCTCCCATTTTTCCTCCTATTAAAATTAACTTTCTTAATTATACCATACTTTTTGATAAAAATTTATTATTTTTTGTAAATTTTTTAAATTTTTTGTTATAAATTAAAAATCTTTTGCATTTAGCCATTTTAAAATTTCATCATAAATTTCATATTTGTTTGTTTCATTAAGAGATTCATGCCGTCCATTCTTATTTTCAAGAATGTTTATTCTTCTTTTTTTCTTTCTTAATGTATTAAAAATTTGATTAATATATGGAATATCTATTACTTTGTCATCTGTTCCATAAATGGCTAATATTCTCGCATATTCATCTAATTTTTTATAGTTTCTATTGATAAATCCTATTGTGGAAAAAATTCCAGAATAAAACTTTGGTGTGACAGAATAGCCGCAAAGCTCATTATTTTCATATTTTTTATTTTCAGTTTCATCTCTTGTAAGCCAGTCGAATTTTGTTTTATTTGGCTCAAAATTTGCGTTCCACTTTTCTGAAATTTTATTAAATACAGAAACTTTTCTGAAAATCGCTTTTTCTAAAAAAGTGGCAAAATTTCCACCTATAGCTATTAACTGGCTTTTCAATGGAAAACCTGATAAAATAAAATATTTATATTTATTTCTGATTCCCCATTCTGTCCCAATCAAAGAACCCATACTATGCCCCAAAATTGTAGTATTGTTTGGAGTTGCTCCAACTTTGCTCAAAACTTTTTTAAAAAAGGAATCAATATCTTTAAAGACAGATTTTATTCCCCCTTTTCCAAAATCTCCAATTTCACTATCTTTTAATTCCCCATGACCACGAATTTCCATAACAAACACATTATATCCATTTGAAGCCAAAAATTCCCCAAATTCAGCATATCTGTCAATAGGTTCGGTCATTCCGTGAAATATTACAATATTATTTTTATATTTATATCTTTTTGATTCAAAAAATAAATAAGGAACCTTTTTTCCATCAAAACTTTCAAAATACTGTTTTTTCATTATTTCCCTTCCTAAAAAACATTATTCTATTTATTAACGTAAATTATTCCCGCTTGTAGAAGTCTGCATTTTATTAGATTTAAGTAGAACAGTTATAACTCTAGAGTTTAGTTTTAAAGTAGTCTTGTGTAATGTATATATTTATTATAATACAATATTATTTTTTTTGCAATTACAAATTTTATTGTTGGCTTTATCTCCATTTAAAAAATAGAATAGCCGTTATATTTTAGCTTTTAAGAATTTTTTCAAAAAAAATCATAAATTTTGAAAATTATTAGTATATTTTTTATCAATAAAAATAGAACTTAAAAAGTATAATTTTAAAAATATTCTTGTATGTGTTTAATTTTAAATTAATTTTAATAAATCGTTGGAAACCCTTATTTTAGGTAGATTTCTCAAAATTGAGAAAGTCAAAAAAGTCATCTAAAAAAATAAACTCATAATTGTTATTATGAAAATATTCGCAAACATTGATATTGCGAGTTTAATTAAGAATTATGAGGAGAAAACAATCAATGGGAATTGATTTTAATGAAAGTGATATATTAAAGGATATTTTAAATTTTAAAATTGTTAATAGAAGAAAATTAGAGGAAAAATATGGATTTAAAATATTGGATTACACAATTGAACATATAAATGATTTTTTATGTGAAAATAACAATGGAATAATACATAAAAGTAAAAATTATTTATATTATTTTGGAAAATATTATGAAGAACTATTCAAAGTGGATGATAGAAGCATAAATATGAAAATGTCATTCAGGAGAGAACTTATCACGCTTATCTTGCTGCTTGGAAAAGAAAAGTTGAATATTTATAAATTCAATAAGCAAATCAGACGAAATGAACAAAATACCAAAAATATTCAAAATGATCTAAAGCAGATATTAAAAATTTATAATATAAAGCATTCAGAATATGTAAAAATATCGAATATCGAAAAATTATTTGAAAGTAAAAATTATGACCTTAAGGAATTAAGAGAAAATTATTTAATGGAAATACTGATGAGAAGAATGGAAAAGATTTATATTGGGAAAAGTACATATCAGGAAAATTTTTATTTTAAGATATTACAGGAAATTTTGGAATTAAAAGGAATTAAATATATGAAGAAACTTATTTTTTCGTATATTGAACAGTCTACCGATATAATTTCAATGTATGAGAAATATTCTATATTGACATATTTTATTTTGAATATGAGAAATACAAATATAAAATTTAAATACTGTATAAAAAGAACTGCTGAAACTGAAGAATTTTTCTTAATGATGGAGAAAATTTACAAAAGAGAAAAATTGAAGATGGATTATAAATTTATTACGTTATTTTATAAAAAATTACATAGAAAGAAAAGAAAACCTGAAAAAATATTAAGTGAAATTAATAAGGCTGTAATGGTTGAAAAAAGTCGAGAGACATTTGGAATAAAAAAAGTGGAAATTAAAAAGAAAAAAGAAGATAAAGTAGAGGTTTATAGTATTGCTGAAACATCTGTAAATTTTGGAAATGAAAATTTGTTAAATAAAAAACTTGTGAAAAAGTATATTCATTTGGATGAAACTTCAAAAATAAAGACATTAGTTTTAGTTGATGTAGAAGAAAATCAGATTTTAAAGTCATTTAACAAAGTAATGAAATTTTTTAATTTTGTAGAAGTAGTAGAAATATATCACTTAAACAATTTTAAGAAGATTATTACAAAAAATAATACAAATTATGAGCAGATACTGATAATTTCAAATTCAAAATTTTTAAATATAATAAGAAACTTTTCAGATATTCCCATTTTTAATTTTGTATTAGGAAAAGAAAGAGGGACTTTACAAAGCAGAACTAATATTTTGAAGCAAATGATATATTTACGTACAATGATGTTTCAGTATTTGGAATTTAAAAAAGATAGGAAAATATTTCGTAAAAGAATGAACTACAGGTAATTTAAGCGTTTAATTATATAAATTATTTTTTTCACTATTTTACGGCGTTTGAGCAACTTTTTTTGTAAAAAATTTTTTCAATAATTTAAAAAATATATTTGCTTTTATGAAATTTTTGGGGTATAATAGGTGTGGAGTTAAGTTCAATATTATAATGATTACAAGTAAATAGATAACAAATATTAAAAATTGAAAGGATGTGTTGTTAAGTAATGGACGCATGGAGAGGATTTAAAGAAGGAAATTGGAAAGACAACATTGATGTTACAGAATTTATCAGATTAAACTACACAGAATATTTAGGAGATGACAGTTTTTTAGAAGGACCGACTGAAGCGACTACTAAATTATGGAAAAATCTTTCTGAAAAATTTAAAGTAGAAAGAGAAAAAGGTATTTATGATGCTGAAACTAAAATACCTTCTCAAATAGATGCTTATGGAGCTGGATACATTGATAAAGATTTGGAACAAATTGTAGGACTTCAAACTGATGCACCTTTAAAAAGAGCAATCTTTCCAAATGGTGGATTAAGAATGGTAAAAAATAGTTTAAATGCTTTTGGATACGAATTAGATCCTGAAACTGAAGAAATTTTTACTAAATACAGAAAAACTCACAATGACGGAGTTTTCTCAGCTTATACTGACCAAATCAAAAAAGCAAGACACACAGGAATTATTACAGGACTTCCAGATGCTTATGGACGTGGAAGAATTATTGGAGATTACAGAAGAGTTGCACTTTACGGAGTTGACAGACTGATAGCTGATAGAGAAGAACAATTTAAAAACTTAGATCCAGCTGAAATGACAGAAGATGTTATTAGACTTAGAGAAGAAATTTTTGAACAAGTTAAAGCATTAAAAGCATTGAAGAGAATGGCTGAAGCTTATGGATTTGATATTTCGGGACCAGCTACTAACGGTAAAGAAGCAGTACAATGGTTGTATTTTGCATACTTAGCCGCTACAAAAGATCAAAATGGAGCTGCAATGAGTATTGGAAGAACTTCTACATTCTTAGATATTTTCTTGGAAAGAGATTTACAGGAAGGAACTTTGACTGAAAAAGAAGCTCAAGAAATAATGGATCACTTTGTAATGAAATTAAGAATAATTAGATTCTTAAGAACACCTGAATACGATGCATTGTTCTCAGGAGATCCAGTTTGGGTAACTGAATCAATCGGAGGAATGGGATTAGACGGAAGATCAATGGTTACAAAAAATTCATTTAGAATTTTACACACATTGTATAACATGGGAACTTCGCCTGAACCAAACTTAACAGTATTATGGAGTGAAAAATTGCCTGAAACTTGGAAAAAATTCTGTGCTAAAGTGTCAATTGATACTTCATCAGTACAATATGAAAATGACGACATTATGAGACCACAATTTGGGAATGACTATGGAATCGCATGTTGCGTATCTCCAATGACAATTGGACATCAAATGCAATTCTTTGGAGCAAGAGTAAACTTGCCAAAAGCATTGTTATACGCAATTAACGGTGGTAAAGATGAAAAATCTAAGATTCAAGTTACACCAGTTGGACAATTTGAACCAATCAAAGGTGAATACTTAGAATTTGACGAAGTATGGGAAAAATTAGATAAAGTGTTAGACTGGTTAGCTTCAACTTATGTTAAAGCATTGAATATTATTCACTATATGCATGACAAATATTCTTATGAAGCATTAGAAATGTCATTGCACGACATTAATATTAGAAGAACAGAAGCATTTGGAATTGCTGGACTTTCAATTATTGCAGATTCACTTGCGGCTATTAAATATGGTAAAGTAAAAGTTGTAAGAGATGAAGAAGGAGATGCAGTTGACTATATTAATGAAAAAGACTATGTTCCATTTGGAAATAATGACGACGCAACTGACCAATTTGCAGTAGATATTACAAGAAGATTTATGAACAAATTGAGAACTCACAAAATGTATAGAGATGCAATACCTACACAATCAGTATTGACAATTACTTCAAATGTTGTATACGGTAAGAAAACAGGAAATACACCTGATGGAAGAAGAGCTGGAGCACCATTTGGTCCAGGAGCAAACCCTATGCATGGAAGAGATACAAGAGGAGCTGTTGCTTCACTTGCTTCAGTAGCTAAAATTCCGTTTGAAGATGCAAATGATGGAATTTCTTATACATTCGCAATTACACCAGAAACATTAGGTAAAAATGCAAATGAAAAACAAACTAACTTAGTTGGATTAATGGACGGATATTTCAACCAAACAGGACACCACTTAAATGTAAATGTATTCGGAAGAGATTTATTAGAAGATGCAATGGAACATCCTGAAAATTATCCACAATTGACAATCAGAGTTTCTGGATATGCAGTAAACTTCGTTAAATTGACTAGAGAACAACAATTAGATGTAATTAACAGAACAATTTCAAATAAAATGTAGTTTTTGAAAATTTAAAAATTTAATTGCTAAAATAAATTTAATAAATTGTTAGAAATATGAAAAATGTCGCATAGTTTCATAAGAATATGAGTTATGCGGCATTATTTTCTATTATGTGGCTTGAAATTTAATTTATAATAAATTTGTTAGATGCTATTTCTCATTTTTTGGTAATAGATTTATTATGGATTTTCAGTGTTAGCAAGAGGTATTTTCCTCTTGTCATAAAATAAATAAAGTTTGATGTTGATGACATAGCCAATAAATTTAAAATAAAATTTAAGTTATTGAACAAATTTATTGAATAGAAAGAGAAAGAGAGAAAATTAATATGGAAATAAAAGGGTATATTCATTCATTTGAATCTTTTGGGACAAAGGATGGACCGGGAATTAGATTTGTGCTGTTTTTGCAGGGATGTCCTTTGAGATGCTTGTATTGCCATAATGTAGATACTTGGGAAATTAAAGATAAAAAGATGATAATGACAGCACAGGAAGTTATGAAGGAAATTTTAAAAGTAAAAGGATTTATAAAAAGTGGCGGAGTTACTGTATCTGGTGGTGAGCCTTTGATGCAGCCTGAATTTTTAATGGAATTGTTTAAACTTTGCCGTGAAAATGGTATTCATACAGCACTTGACACATCTGGATATATTTTCAATGAAAAGGCGAAAAAAGTATTGGAGCTTGTGGATATGGTACTTTTAGATATTAAGCACATAAATCCTGAAAAATATAAAATATTGACCTCAGTAGAACTTGACAATACATTAAAATTTGCAAAATATTTGAACGAAATTAATAAGCCAACTTGGCTAAGATATGTACTGGTTCCAGGGTATTCTGATGATGAAAATGACTTGCATGAGTGGGCAAAGTTTGTGTCACAGTTAAAAAATGTGGAAAGAGTGGATGTTTTGCCGTTTCATCAAATGGGGCAGTATAAATGGGAAAAGGTTGGAAAAGAGTATAAGTTAAAGGATACACCGACACCGACACGAGAATTAGTTGAAAAAGCTGAGGGAATTTTTAGATCTTATGGGTTAAAATTATTGGATAAATAAAATTAAGGGAATTACTTCTATTTTTATTAGAATCGGTTCCCTTTTAATTTACTTGTTTTCACATATTTGCTTCATTCTATAATTTAATTCGTTAAAATCAATAATTTTAGCCTGCCTATGTATCTCCCTGCCTTCATAAAATAAAATAACTACTGGAACTGAAAATAAACTTAATTGTCCAATAGCTTCAGGAATTTCAGTGGCTTCAATATAATAGGCTGGAAAATTTTCTTCATTTACAATTTTTTCAACTTTTGGCATATCAGCATGACAGATACTGCAGTTATTCATAGAAACATATAATAAAAAATATTTTTCTTTTTTTATTTTATTTAGTATTTGTTTATAATTTTTAAGTTTTTGCATTTGATTATTCCTTTTTGTAAGATTGTCCAAAAATTCATAAAGAAGATTATTCATTTCATTGTAATCGTAATCACGGATTGTTTGAGGTGATTGGACATAAGGTAAAGTTTGGCTTTTCTTCTCAAGATCTTTATCTGAATTAATTAGTAATTCTGCCACTTTTTTTGTGAATTCAAGATGGCATTGAAAGCCGTAGTGCTTTTTGCTGTATTTTATAATTTGTCGTGGGCATCCTTTACTTTTTGCTAAAATTTCTGCCGTGTCAGGCAGTCCTGGCATATCGCTGTGCCAATGTCCAGTTATAGCTTGTTTTCCAAAATGTTTAATATTTTCATCTTCCAATCCAGCTTCAGTTAGTTCAATTGGAAAATTCCCAATTTCGCAAGAAGGGCTTTTTTCTGTAGTTCCACCATAAGCTTCTCCTAAAAGTTGAGCTCCAAGACAAACTCCAACTATGTATTTATCAGCTTTTATAGCCTTTTTAATCAAATCAATTTCAGCTTTTGGATTAAAATAAGGAAACTCGCTATTATCTCCAATTGGACTTTGAGGGCCTCCCATTACTATTAAAAAATCAAATGAATCCGCATTTTCAGGAAGTTTCTCATTTTGATAGACTTTTGTCATTGTAACATCATGTCCAGAAAGTGCTGCCCAAGCAAGATAAGCTCCTGGGACTTCAAATATTTCGTGTAATATGAAGTGTATTTTCATTTTTTGTGCTCCTTCAAATTTTAGATTTTTGGTGAAATCACTTTAAAATTAAGATTTTATTCAAATTTTAAGGTCAAAGAGATCAAGTATATTATATAATTTTCATCAAGAAAATTCAAGAAAAGGATTCAAACAAGAAATTTTGCAAAGAAATTAAAAAAACTTATAAAAATTAGGTGGATATATGATATAATATGTGTAACGTAAGAAAAATTTTTAGGAGAAAAAATTGTTAAAAATAGGAATTGTAGCTGAATACAATCCGTTTCACAATGGTCATTTGTATCAAATCCGGAAAATTAAGGAAATATTTGGTAAAAATGTTTTTATTGCAGTTGTGATAAGTGGAGATTTCGTTCAGCGAGGAGAAATTTCGTTTTTGGATAAATGGGAGAAAACTCAGGTTAATTTAGAGTATGGAGTTAATTTAATTACAGAGCTCCCACTTTACTATTCAATTCAAAATGCTGAGATTTTTTCAAAGATGGCGACACAAATTTTGGATTATTTGGGAATGGATATTCAGGTTTTTGGAGCAGAAGAAGAAAACATTGAGGTTTTGCAAAAGGTGCTTGATTTGCAGAAAAGTCAGGATTATAAGGACAAACTTATGGAGTATATGAAAAAGGGCAATAGTTACAGCACTTCTCAAAGGTTGGCATTGAAGGAATATGGACTGGATAGAATTGTGAAATCGAATAATATTTTGGCTTTGGAATATATGCGTGAGATTGAAAAAAGTAATCTTAAAATAAAGCCGTTTATTGTAAAAAGGGAAATTTCAGAATATAATGAAGAAAAAGTTGAAAAAGAGAGGGAAGAGTTTGCCAGTGCTTCGTTTTTACGGAATGAACTGGAAAAAATATTAGAAGAATTTTGTGGCGATAAAAATTTAAAATCTAAAAAACTTATTTTGGAAAAGCTGGAAAAAATTCAGAAATTTGTGCCAAAAAAGTCTTTTGAAATAATTCTTGAAAATTTAGAATTTAAAATAAAAAATGGAATTAATTGGCAAAAATTAAAGAAAGAAATCTTTAAAATCGTAAAATATAAGATTTTGACTGAAAAAAAAGAAAAAATAATGAAAATATATGACATTAATTGTGAAATTTATGCTAGAATATATAGGGGAGCGGCAATTTCAAAAAATTATAAGGAATTTTTGGAAAATACGAAATCAAGAAACTTGTCAAATAAGCGTGTAGAGCGGATTATTTTAAATATTTTGCTAAACATAAAGGCTGAAATGATGGATTTTGAGATAAATTATGTCAGAATTTTAGGATTTGATAAAAAGGGACAGAAATATTTGAAAAAAATTCGAGAAAATAATAATTTTGAAGATATTGAAGGGAAAAATGATTTTGAGAAAAAAAATATTTTTGTAAATTGGAAGGATATTGAAAAATTTGGAAGTTTTTCTGAAAATAATGGGAATATGGAAAATTCAGAAAATATAAAAAATTTTAAAATTCAAGAAAATTTTTTTAAAAAAATAAAAATTGAAAAAAATGGATTTCTATTAAAAGAATTATTTTTAGAAAAAAGAGAAAAATTGAATCCAATTATTTATTTGAATAATCAAAATTAAAATACAGGCAACTATAAAAGTAAAATCTTTAAAAATTAAGCAGTAGTAGTAAGGAAATAAAAAAATGATATTATTTAAAGAGATTTTATATGCTTTTATAAATGTTAAAAAATTAAAGTAGAATAGGAGTGAGTTATGGGAACGGAGTTATTAATAATAGTTAATGTACTATTTATGATATTTTTCTTTGTGATTGCATATTTATCAATACGGTATTTTATTAATCAGATTGAGAAATATCCAAGAATCACATTTGAAGAGGTGTATAATAGTAAAAAGTTAAGACAGAAGTATAATATTGAGAATAATAAGGCAAATCCTTATGATTATGGTTATAATTTTAAAGAAATTGAGTATAAATCAGGGAAAATTCAGCTTTATGGGTGGCTTATTGAAAATAAGGAAGCTGCAAAAACTATGATTATTTCTCATGGGCGTGGTGTGAATAGATTGGCGGCATTACAGTATTTGGGGATGTTTAAGGATATTGGGCTTGATAAGGAGTATAATTTTTTTATTCCAGATTTGAGAAATTCTGGGAAGTCTGATGTAGCTAGAACTAAGATGGGATATTGCTTTGGGCAGGATATTTTTCATACTATGGAAATGCTGAATGAAAAGTTTGGAAAGAATAATTTTACGCTTTATGGGTTTTCACAAGGGGGAATGGGGTCTGCCATTGCTTCTAAAATGTATATAAAGACACTTAGAAAAAAAGGGATAATTATTGAAAAATTAATATTGGATAGTTCAATTTCAAATATAAGAAAGAGAATTAAGGAAGATGCAAGAAAACGTCGTGTTCCAAAATTTATTGTAAGTGTTATTGTGAGAATTTTTAATTTTAGAGTTGGAAGTCATCTTGATAAATTAAAATTGTCATATTTGCTAAAAAGAATACCGACTTTGATAATTCAGTCTAAAAATGATAAAGCAACAACTTACGGAATGCTTATGGAAGAATACAATGAATTGGCACAAAATGAACATATTAGATTAAAGGTTTTTGAAAAAGGTTCACACACTAGAATTTATGCTGATCCTGATTGCAAAGATGAATATGCCAAAGCAGTAAAGGAATTTTTGGTAAATTAATATAAATTAAAAGCAGAAAGGTAAAAAAATTAATGAGTTCAAGGTTAACGAAAAAAAGTTATATAATTTATGGGCTTGGTGTTTCATATTTTATGATTGACCAGATTTATAATCAATGGCTGTCGTATTATTATTTGCCGCCTGAAACGGAAAAAAATTTAGTTCCGTTGCTAAAGCCTCAATATTTAGTTCTGGCATTTATTTTTGCGAGGATTATTGATGCAATATCAGATCCTGTAGTAGGATTTTTATCAGACAATTCCAAATCACGTTTTGGAAAAAGGTCAATATTTATGCTAATTGGAGGATTACCGCTTGGACTTCTTACAATTATGTATTTTTATCCAGTTAAAAGTTCGCAGCTGGTAACACTTATTTATTTGTCAATTGTTGGAGGACTGTATTTTACAGCTTATACTTTGGTTGCAGCACCGTATAATGCCTTAATTCCAGATTTGGCTTCCAATAAGGAGGAAAGACTTAACTTATCTACGATGCAGTCGACTTTTAGGCTTATATTTACTGGTATTGCGATGGTTCTGCCTGGTATTTTGATTTCAAAATTGGGAAGAATAAATGGAGTTCTAAATACAGAAGTTGGAATACGTAAAACAGTAATTTTGATTACAATATTGTCAGTTTTGGGAATTTATGCGTGCGTATTTTTTCTAAAGGAAAAACAGCTTACACAAAATCGCCCTAAGACTGAATCACTAGGATTTATGAAATCAATTTCACATTTGAAGAATAAAGAAATTATTTTGTATTTTTTGGGATATTTCTTTTTCTTTTGTGGATTTAATATACTTCGTGGGGATTTGACGTATTATTTGAGTGCTGTAATGCAAAAGGACATAAAGTATTTGACTGTAATATCAGTTGTGCTATTTGGGATGGCGGGGCTGTTTTTTCCAATTACAAACAAGTTTGGGAAAAAATATTCGTATAAGAAAATATTGATTGTGGATATGCTGCTTTTAATAATCGGTACCTTTGGACTGCTGTTCATTAATAAAAATAATTCGATTTTTGCATATTTGCTTTTTGTAATTTGTGGAACAGGATTAAGTGGTGCAGCGTTTATTTTCCCACAGGCAATGCTTAGTGAAATTTCTGCAAAGCTGTCAGAAATAAAAAAAGTAAGTTTGGAAGGCTTTATGTTTGGAATACAGGGAATGTTTTTAAAATTGGCATTTCTAGTTCAGCAGGTTGTTCAGTCAACTTTGTTAGTTGCTGGAAATCAAAATATTCAAAATGGCGTAAAAGGTGCAACTGAACTGGGGGTTAAGATAACGCTTGTTGTGGCATTGGTTCTGTTTGGTGTTTCATTGTTTTTTTATAATTTAAAAAAGGAAGATTAATTTAGTTAATTATTATTGTTTATAAATAAAAAATGGAGGTTTTTATGGAAATAAGAGATTTGCAAAAAAAGGCAAAAATATTGAGGAAAGATATTATTGAAATGGTTTATGGAGCGAAATCGGGGCATCCAGGAGGTTCGCTTTCAATTGCTGATATTTTGGCTGTGCTTTACTGGAAAGAAATGAATATTGATCCAAAAAATCCAAAAATGGAAAACAGAGATAGGCTGGTGCTTAGTAAAGGCCATGCAGCTCCTGCACTTTATGCAGCTTTAATTGAGAAAGGATTTTTAGGCGAAGAAGGGAAAAATCTTATTCCAACATTGAGAAAATGGAATTCTCCGCTTCAAGGGCATCCTGACATGAAAAAACTGTCTGGAGTTGAAATGTCAACTGGTTCACTTGGACAAGGGCTTTCTGCCGCAAATGGAATGGCTTTGAGTGCGAAAATTTATAAAAATAATTATAGAGTTTATGCAATTTTGGGAGATGGAGAATTGCAGGAAGGGCAAATTTGGGAAGCGGTTATGACTGCTGCACACTATAAACTTGATAATTTAGTTGCAATAGTTGATTATAACAATTTACAAATTGATGGAAAAGTTTCGGATGTAATGAATGTTGCTCCGATTGGAGAAAAATTTGAGGCATTTGATTGGAATGCAATTGAAATTGATGGACATAATTATGAAGAAATTATAAATGCCCTTAATACAGCAAGAACAGTTAAAGATAAGCCAACAGTTATCGTTGCAAATACTATAAAAGGCAAAGGCGTTTCATTTATGGAAAATAATGCAGGATTCCATGGAGCTGCTCCGAATGAGGAAGAATATAAAAAAGCGATGGAAGAATTGAACTAAGATTAAAATTCAGATTTTTAAATAGAATAGCAATTAGAAGTAAAAGTTGTAAAAAGTAGATTCGCTTGGAAGTAATAGTATTTAAAATTATGAAAAAACAAATATTTTGAAGCAAAGCAGCTTAGTTCTTTATAAAAAATAAAAAGAATTGAGTTGATGAACATATCTATTTATTTATACAGAAAGAAATTCTGCCCTTTTTTAAAGAAGAGGAGAAAATAAACAGGAAAAGCTATATTAATAGGATTTCATAAATTTTTACAAATAAGCAAATATCAATATTAAAAATAGGAGAATAATAACAATGGAAAAAAAATCAACTAGAGTGGCTTATGGGGAAACACTGGTTAAATTGGGGAAAATAAATAAAGATATAGTAGTACTGGAAGCTGATTTGTCAAAATCGACAATGACTGCATATTTCCAAAAGGAATTTCCAGAAAGACATATAAACATTGGAATTGCAGAAGCTGACATGATTGCAACCGCAGCAGGAATTGCAACAACTGGTAAAATAGCATTTGCTTCGACTTTTGCACATTTTGCAGCAGGACGTGCTTTTGATCAAATTAGAAATTCGGTAGCATATACTCAATTAAATGTAAAAATTTGTCCGACTCACGCAGGAATTTCGTTAGGAGAAGATGGAGGTTCGCATCAATCAGTTGAAGATGTGGCTTTAATGCGTGCAGTTCCAGGAATGGTTGTATTATCTCCAGCAGATGCAGTTGAAACAGAGAAAATGATCTTTGCAGTAGCCGAATATGAAGGACCTGTTTATGTAAGACTTGGAAGATTGAATATTCCAGTATTATTTGATGAAAATTATAAATTTGAAATAGGAAAAGCTGTAACTTTGACACAAGGTAATGATGTGGCAATATTAGCAACAGGACTTATGGTTTCAGAAGCCTTAAAAGCTGCAAAAGTATTGGAAGAAAAAGGTATAAAAGCAAGAGTAATTAATGTTTCAACAATAAAACCGCTTGATAAAGAAACAGTTTTAAAAGCTGCAAAAGAATGTAAATTTATTGTAACAAGTGAAGAACATTCAGTAATTGGCGGATTAGGTAGTGCAGTTTCAGAATACTTATCAGAAGTTCATCCAACAAAAGTAATAAGACATGGAATACAAGATATTTTTGGACAAAGTGCAGATGGAGAAACTATGCTTACAAATTATGGATTAAGAGCTAAAAATATTGCAGAAGCAGTTTTAAAAAATATTTAATTGGGAAAATATTTTTGGAAATTTTATATACTTGCATTTGTCTTTTAAATATGCTATAATCAAAATGCTATAAAATACATTAATAAAAAACAAAAAAATAAAATAAAATGGAGGAAAAATTAAAATGGCAAAAGCTAAATTTGAGAGAAGCAAACCACACGTAAACATAGGGACAATAGGTCACGTTGACCACGGTAAGACAACAACAACAGCAGCAATTTCAAAAGTATTATCTGAAAAAGGTCTAGCTGAAAAAGTTGACTTCGAAAACATTGACCAAGCCCCTGAAGAAAGAGAAAGAGGGATTACAATTAACACAGCTCACATTGAGTATGAAACAGAAAAAAGACACTACGCTCACGTAGACTGTCCAGGCCATGCTGACTATGTAAAAAACATGATTACAGGGGCAGCACAAATGGATGGAGCTATCTTAGTAGTATCAGCAGCTGACGGTCCAATGCCTCAAACAAGAGAACACATCTTGCTGGCAAGACAAGTTGGAGTTCCTTACATTGTAGTATACTTGAACAAGGTAGACATGGTAGATGACGAAGAGTTATTAGAATTAGTAGAAATGGAAGTAAGAGAACTATTGAACGAATATGGATTCCCAGGAGATGACGTGCCAGTAATCAAAGGGTCTTCATTAGGAGCATTAAATGGGGAACAAAAATGGGTAGATGCAATTGCAGAACTAATGGACGCAGTGGATGAATATATTCCGACACCAGAAAGACCAGTTGACCAACCATTCCTGATGCCAATTGAAGATGTATTTACAATTACAGGAAGAGGAACAGTAGTAACAGGAAGAGTAGAAAGAGGAGTAGTGAAAGTTGGGGAAGAAGTAGAAATTGTAGGAATCAAGCCAACTTCAAAAACTACAGTAACAGGAGTAGAAATGTTCAGAAAATTATTGGATTCAGGACAAGCTGGAGATAATATAGGAGCATTGCTAAGAGGAACTAAGAAAGAAGAAGTGGAAAGAGGGCAAGTACTTGCAAAACCAGGAACAATCACTCCACATACAGGATTTAAATCAGAAGTATATGTATTGACAAAAGATGAAGGAGGAAGACATACACCATTCTTCACAGGATACAAGCCACAATTCTACTTCAGAACGACTGACATTACAGGAGAAGTAAACTTACCAGAAGGAGTAGAAATGGTAATGCCTGGAGACAACATAGAAATGACAGTGGAACTAATTCACCCAATCGCAATGGAAGAAGGATTAAGATTTGCGATAAGAGAAGGTGGAAGAACAGTAGCTTCAGGAGTAGTTGCAACTATTACTAAGTAGTTATGAGTTCTTAAAATTAAGGTTATTTTATTAAAATAAGATTTTTATAATCAAAAAATAATTTATATAGCACTCGATTAAATAAATTTTCATAAAATTATCGTGTGCTATTGTTTTTAAAAGAAAAATAAGGTATACTATATTACATAATAAGATTTATTTTAAATACAGATTAAGTTTATCAGTTAATAAAGATTTTTAGTTATGTTTATAAAAAATTTATGTAAAGAGGAAATAAATAGAATTTTAGATCGAAATGTAAACTATTACTAAGTAATTGCTTGATTAAATTAAAGTGGTTCAATAAATTTTTAAAATTATTTTCTAAATTTTAAAAAAGACTTTACAAATTTATATTATTATGGTAAAATTAACTGTGAATCGTTAAGATATATATTTGTTAAAATTATTTTTAGGAGGAAAAAACAATGAAAAAAGTATTAGGAGTATTAGCATTAGTTTTAAGCGTATCTAGTTTAGCAATCGCTGATCAAGAACAAGATACATTAAAAGAAATTCATTTCTCTTCAGAATTAAGACAAACTTACACAGATAAAAAATCAAATACAGGAAATGGATTAGGAATTGCAGGATTTAGAGGAGAAAACAAAGAAAAAACTAAATGGAAAAATGTTCTTGGTGGAGATTTACGTTTAGTAGATGAAGGAAATTTAGGATTAAGATTTGAATTTCAAAATGATCAAGATAGAGTTGAAAATCCTTTTAATTACAAAACTAAAACAGGTACAAAAGGAACTGTTGATAAAGCTCAAACTTGGGAAAATGATATTGCATTATATAAAGATATTAAATTAGGTGCTTGGACTGCTAAATGGGATTTGGGATGGAAATATAAATCTACAAATGGTAATGGTAGATATGCAGGACATAGAGGAACATCAAATGAAATTTATGTAGGACCAGAATTTGGAATTAATTTCTTTGGTCAACATTTTGATGGGAAAGCTCAATTTGTATATTTTGACCAATCAGGAGAAAAAGATGCAGATAATGCATGGTCTGGAAATGATTTCAAAAATGGAAAAACAAGTGGTGTAGGTGGTAATTTTGATTTAACAACTAATGGTAAAGTTTTTGATAATGGAGCCGGGAATTTAAATTACTATATTACTTTAAATAACCATTTAAGAGATGCAAACGGTAAATTAACTGAAACTGGAAAAGATGCTAAATCTACTGTATATTTAGACTATGTAACTGGTGCAACTTATAAAACACCTGAATTAGCAGGATTCTATGGGTTAGTTAATACTGAAAATGAATGGGAAAAACAAACTGCTAGACATGGTTTCAAAAATAACTTCTCAGTATGGACTGGATTAGGATATAAAACAGGAATTGATTTGTCAGTAGGAACATTGACATTAAATCCTGAAGTTAAATACAGAGTTGTTAATAAAGAAACTGTTAAAGGATATGCTAACGATGGACGTTATAACACTGATAAATACACAAGAGAATACAATGAATTAAGAGCAGGATTAAACGTTGGATTAGAAGTTAAATAGTTTATTTTAATTAGATTCATATTTAAAAGGGATGAAGAAGTTATTTCATCTCTTTTTTTAGTATTTTTTAAAGAAAATAATATTAAATAAGATCAAAAAATTTCAAATCTGGTAAAAATATCAAAAAAATTTTTAAAATAAGTTGACAAAATTAAAAAAATATATTATAATAATTAGGTAATTTAAAAATTAGCCCGAGTGGTGAAATTGGTAGACGCAACGGACTCAAAATCCGTCGATTTTATATCGTGCCGGTTCGACTCCGGCCTCGGGCACCAATAATATAATTAAATTTTTTCATAATAAATCACACTCTACATTTTTAGAGTGTTTTTTATTTATTGAAATTAAGTGATAAAGATAAAGAAAACTAAAAATAAAAATTTCTTGAAATTATAAAATAAAAATGATACCATTATGACAAGAGAAAATAAACTTGAAAATATAGATTTTGACTTGGATAGTATTGAAGCGCTATTTGAGTAATAAGATATATCATATTTACAGCAATTCAAAAGCTATTCAGGAAAAATCAAAAGAGTAAAAAAGAATTAAAATTTGGAGGGAAAAAGTGGAAAAAAGAGCGACAATAATAACTTATGGTTGTCAGATGAACGTAAATGAAAGTGCAAAAATGAAGCAGATGTTGCAAACAATGGGATACAGTATGACTGAAGATATTGAAAATACAGATTTAGTATTTTTGAATACTTGTACAGTTAGAGAAGGTGCAGCTGTTAAAGTGTATGGAAAACTTGGAGATTTGAAGAGAATTAAAGAAGAAAAAGATGGGAAAATGATTATTGGAGTTACGGGGTGCCTGGCTCAGGAAGTAAGAGATGAGTTTATTAAAAAGACGCCTTATGTTGACTTGGTGCTTGGGAATCAAAATATTGGGAGAATTCCTGATCTTTTAGAAAGAATTGAGGCTGGGGAAGAAACGCATATTGTTATGGTAGAAGATGAGGATGAACTGCCAACTAGAGTGGATGCTGACTTTGGAGATGATATTGTGGCTTCCATTTCGATAACTTATGGATGTAATAATTACTGTACTTTCTGTATTGTGCCTTATGTGCGTGGAATGGAACGTTCTGTGCCTCTTAATGAAGTCGTGAGGGATGTCGAGCAGTATACTAAGAAGGGATATAAGGAAATATTGTTTTTGGGTCAAAATGTAAATTCTTATGGAAGTGATTTTGCAAATGGAAAAGATAATTTTGCTGAACTTTTGGAGCAAAGTGCAAATGTGGAAGGGGATTTCTGGATAAAATATGTATCGCCACATCCAAAGGACTTTAGTGACGAAGTAATTGATACGATTGCAAGAAATCCTAAAATAGCTAGAATGTTACATTTGCCATTACAATCAGGATCTACGAAAATTTTGGATGCAATGAATAGAGGATATACAAAGGAGGAATTTATTGCACTTGCTAAGAAAATTAAGCAAAAAGTACCTGATATTGGGCTTACAACTGATATTATTGTAGGATTTCCAGGAGAAACTGATGAGGATTTTCAAGATACGATGGATGTTGTAAATGAAGTTGGATTTGAAAATGCGTTTATGTTTATGTATTCTAAAAGAACAGGAACTCCTGCGGCTACAATGGAAAAGCAAGTTGACGAGCATATAAAAAATGAGAGATTACAACAGCTTATGAGATTGCAAAATATGAAGGCAAAGGAAGAAAGTCAAAAGTATTTAGGGAAAATTGTAAAAGTTTTAGTTGAAGGACCGAGCAAAAAAAATCCTGAAATGTTGACTGGTAGAAGTTCTACGCATAAAATAGTTTTATTTAAAAGTGATAGAAAGGATCTAAAGGGAAAATTTGTGAATACAAAAATTTATGATGCTAAGACATGGACATTATATGGAGAGTTGGTGGAGGAATAAATGATAAAAAAAGAAAAAAAAATTGAAGATGAAAAAGTATTGGAAGAACAGCCAGAAACGACAAAACTAAGAAGAGGACGAATAAGAAATATAGAAACAGATAAAATTTTGGAAAGTGCTGAATCAGGGGAAGAAAAAAAACATAAAGACGATGAAAACTTAAATTATGAAGAAAAAATGATAAAAGATATTCTTTCTGAAAATGTAACTAAATTGAAAAAAATGGCAAAGGAATATAAAATTGAAGGTTTTTCTGGAATGTCAAAACTTGAACTTATAAATGCTATTTTGATAAAAAAAGGTGAGGAAAGAGGAAAAACCTATGGATTTGGGAAACTGGATGTAATAGGCGACGGAAATTATGGATTTTTGAGAAATACATCAATTGGACCTGATGTGTATGTGTCGATTTCTCAGATAAAGAGGTTTTTTTTAAGAAATGAAGATATTGTATTTGGGGAATTAAGAATTCCGATTGGAACAGAGAAAAATTATGGGATTTTGAAGGTTTTGCTTGTAAATGGGGATTTGCCTGAAAAATCGCTGGAACGTCCGTATTTTGATGATTTAGTGCCATCTTATCCAGATGAAAAGTTAAATTTGGGAGGTGGAGAAATTTCATCTAGAATTATAGACCTTGTTTCGCCTATTGGGAAAGGGCAGAGAGGGCTCATAGTTGCACCCCCAAAAGCGGGAAAAACTGTGCTTCTTTCAACACTTGCAAATGATATTATAAAATATAATCCAGAAATTGATGTCTGGATACTGCTAATTGATGAACGGCCTGAGGAAGTTACGGATATTAAGGAAAATGTGAAGGATGCGGAAGTTTATTCGGCGACTTTTGATGAGGATCCTAGAGTGCATACGGAAGTTACGGAAAATGTGCTTCAAATGGCAAAAAGACAAGTGGAACGTGGGAAAGATATTTTAATTCTTATGGATAGCCTGACAAGGCTTGCACGTTCATATAATATAACCATTCCATCAAGTGGAAAGTTGATCTCAGGAGGGATTGATCCAAATGCACTTTATTATCCAAAAAGATTTTTAGGAGCTGCGAGAAATATAAAAAATGGTGGAAGTTTGACAATTATTGCGACGGCTCTTGTTGAAACTGGAAGTAGAATGGATGAAGTGATTTTTGAGGAATTTAAAGGTACAGGAAATATGGAAATCATTTTAAGCAGAACGCTTGAGCAGTTGAGAATATTTCCAGCGATTGATGTGCTGAAAAGTGGAACAAGACGTGAGGAGCTTTTAATTCCAAGACAGAATTTGGAAAAAATATGGAAATTGCGAAGAGAATTAAATGAAATGTCTGAAGTTGAAGGAATAAGAAATCTAATTGAGCTTATAAAAAAATATAAAAATAATGATGAATTATTGGAAGATTTGTATAAAACGAAAAAAATAAATAAATAAAAAATAGAAGGAGAGTAAAAATGTTTGGAAATGTAAAATATGAAGCAGGATTGTTATTTAACAAGGAAAATTTTAAATTGGTAAAAAAAGTTTTGAAAAGGGATGAAAAAATTGCTAAACATAATCATGAAAATGAAGAAATTATTTTCACAGTTTTGAAGGGAAAAATGGAAATATTTTTAAATGAAACTGAAAAACATATTTTAGTTCCAGGAGATATTTTGCATTTTGACGGAGTGAATTTTATTAATGGTGTTGCTTTAGAGGATTCTGAAGTTAGCGTTACATTGATAAAAAAATAGGAGTATTAAAAAAGGCTGTATTTCGTAAGATTAACTTTATGAGACAGCCATTTTTTTTTATTTTTATCAAAACCTTTAACTAAAAAATATTTGAAAATCTTTTTAACATTAGTTATACAAGTCAATCCAAATTGTTCATTTAAAAGAGTTGCAACATTTTTAGAAATAAATGATGGAGTTTATATTACATTTTTAGATTTTTATGGATTATTTTATTTTTATTTTTTTTTGAAATTAAATTCAATGTTGAGATTAAAATATAAAGATATACCAAATATGGCATAGCCCCAACTTTATGGAATTCAGTAAAAACAATTGCAAAAACAAAAATTCCAAGAGTAAGTAAAATCATTTTTCCAGATTCTCTTAACATTTCTTCCTTCACATCGTAACCAAATACCACAGGACGGAAAACTTTATTCATAATTCTTGTAAAAGGGTTTAATATTAATAGAACATAAGATAATATTTCGTTTTTTACTCCAAGTATTGATAAAAGTCCAATTACAAGTCCGAGCATTATCCCGTAATATATTTTTCCTGGTGCAGATGATGGACTTGTTGGCATATCTGTTGCCATAAAGATTCCTGTTAATAATAATCCGCCAGTTGAAATATTAATATTATTTCTTAAAAATATTGAAACTAGAAAAAATGTAGCAAATAAACTTACTGGAATATGCCATGAAATTCGATTTTTTAATAACAAGTACAGTCCTCCTAAAATTAGGGCAAATGCAGAATAAGCACCAACAGATCCTGAAGAAGTTAATAGTAATCCGTCTAGATAATTAGTAATTGAAGAATTATGAAATCCTGCAAAAAATTTTATTTTAGATAATTGTATTAATTCCTGACTGAACCATATTGTTCCAGAGGACATTGCTGATGAAAAAAATACAGTCATAAATTCCCGACCTATTACTGCAGGATTAAAAATGTTTTTTCCAATTCCGCCATAAATTAATTTTCCAAAAATAACTGCCATACAAGCTCCAAAAATAACTATAGGTAATGGAGTTAATGGGGCAAGTGTCATAGCCAGCAAGATACCTGTTATAATTGCTGACAAGTCATGAACAGAATCGTTGTCATTTAAAAAATATTTTGAAAAAAGTTTTTCAGTTACCACAGCGGATAAGACAGAAGTCGCTATTAAAAGGAGCGATTTTGTTCCATAAACTAAAGCTGAGGCGATAATAGCTGGAAATAATGCTGCGATTACGTCTTTCATAATATTTCTTACTTCTGTTTCAGTTCTGATATATGGAGTAAAAGATAATTTCTGTAATTTTCTTTTTTTAAAAAAGTTTTTTATTATTTTTTTTCTTTTAATTTTTTCATCGCTTTCTAGAGCTTCTTTTTTAGAAAATATTTTTTTTATATCAATCTTATTTTTTTTTAGTAGTTCTGTTTCTTTTTTCTTTTCTCTTTCTTTAATGTTTTCAGTTGTATTCAAATTACTTGAATTTTTTATTTTACTGTTGGTTCTGCCTATTTCAGAATCTTGAGAATAATTCTTTTTTAATTGTTCAGTTTTTTTAGCTTTTGGAAGGTTGTGAACTGTAGAATCTAAAAGTGTATCATCGTTGTCTAAAAGTCCCTTTTTGCCGTTATTCTTTTTTCTGTCTAATATTTCTTCCATTAACGATTTTTCGTTATTTTTCATTATTTTTTACCTCCAATTCCGACAAAATTAATTTTCCAGTTTTTATACTTTCCATCAAAGGAACTCTTGAAGGGCATACAAATTCACAAGCTCCGCAGTCGATACAGTTTTGAATATTAGCTGTTATCATTTTTTCATATTTCCCATTTTTATAGTAATCTGCAAATTCAAAAGGCATTAGGTTCATTGGACAGGCTTCTACACAATATCCGCAAGAAATGCAGTTTTTACGTTCAATTTCTTCTGTGTCTAAAAATAGTATTCCAGAAGTTCCTTTTACTGTTGGTATTCTAGAATCAAAAACTTCTGTTCCCATCATTGGTCCGCCAAAAATTACTTTATCTTCATTTACAATTTTTAGTTCATTTACAATATAGTAAAGTGGAGTTCCAAATTTTAACTTATAATTTCCGATATTTCTTGCTTTTTCTCCAGAAATTGTAACAATTCTTTCAATAAGTGGCTTTCCTTCAAAAAAAGCATTGTAAATTGCTTTGACTGTACTTACATTACTTACAATTACACCTTGTTCAAGAGGCAGTTCCCCCTTTTTAACTTTTTTTTGTGTAATAGTATTTATTAGTTGTAGTTCACTTCCTTGTGGATAAATTGTAGGAAGCAATTTTACTTTTACTTCAAATTTTTCTTCTTTTTGTATTTTTTCAAATATTTCAATTAGTTCCTTATTTTCTTCTTCTATTCCAATTACAATTTCTTTCGGATTTAATAATTTTTGTATAACTTTTAAGCCACGGAAAATTTCTGTTGTAAAATTTTTCATAACAGAGTAGTCAGAAGTCAAATATGGTTCACATTCAGCACCGTTTATTATAAGGGTTTCTACTTTTTTAAATTTTATATCATATTTTACATGTGTGGGAAATTGTGCTCCTCCAAGCCCAACTATTCCTGCTTCCCTGATTATTTTAAAAATTTCTTCTTTTTTTATCAGTCTTAAATCACGTAGTTCTCTTTTCGTCAAAGTTTCTTCTGTATTTTGAAAGTCATTTACAATAATAACTGTTTTGACTTTTTTTCCGTTTGCCATAAGATGATCAATAATATCAACGACGTCCCCAGAAACTGGCGAATGAATATTAGCTGAAATATTTCCAGAAATTTCTCCTATTTTTTCATATTTTTTTACGTGGTCTCCAATTTCTACTATTGGAATAGCTGGACTTCCTATATGTTGTGAAAGAGGTATGTAAAAAAGGTTGGGATCTGCAATTTCTTTTATTTTGGTATTTTTTGTCATTGGTTTCATTGGTTGACGTTCTTTATTTGTATTTTTTTTTATAGTCTTTTCATCTTCATCAATGTTCTTGTTGAAAAGGATGTTTGCTATTCGTCTAAAACTTATTCTTCTAACCATTTTTATCTCCATTTTTTATTTATTAATTTTTAGTAAATTTACGTAATAAGGCGAACTCTTTTAATTTAAAAAAAGTCAATAATTTTAAAGGTTCAGATTTAAAGAAAATCTTATCAATAACTAGAAAACAAGGGGTTTTTGCCCCTCGTTCCAGAATATTATCAAAATATTAATTAGTTTGTTGTCATAAGTTCATTTATCAGATCTTTTACATGCACAAGTTCCTTTAATCTCCATCCATTAGCCCCTGAGAAAAACAATCCGCTTTGAAGTCTACCTAGATAAGCATCTCCCAAGCTGTCGGCAATACAGTATCCCACTCTATTTGCACCTTTTCCACGTTCACAAGGAAATACGCAGTTGCTTATACATTTGATTTTTTTTGTATTTGGTTCTAATGTTTTGATTAAATTTGTTTTTACTGCACGTCCAGGATAACCAACTGGAGAACTTACGATTACAATGTCTTCTTCCTTTGCATCGATCAATACTTGTTTTAACACATCGCTTGCATCACATTCGTAAGTACCGATAAATCTTGTACCCATCTGAACGGCATCTGCTCCAAGTGCCATAATATTTTTTATATCGTTATTGTCCCATATTCCACCTGCTGCAATAATAGGAAAATCTCCCCATTTATCACGCTCTTCCTTTATTGGAGGAAGAATTGCTTCCAGCTGATGTTCAGGAGCGAATAATTCTTCATATTTTGCACCTTGGTGTCCTCCACTTTTTGGTCCTTCCACAATTACTGCGCCTGGCATTTTTCCAGCAGCCTTCCATTTTCTGCAAATTATTTTTAATGCTCTGGCTGATGAAACTATTGGAACAATTTCCACATCTGGATAATCTTTTACAAGTTTTGGAAGTTCCAGCGGAAGTCCAGCTCCTGTAACAATAATATTTGCTCCAGCTTCAAGTGCATCCTTTACAACTCTCGCATAATCATTTATTGCATGGAGAATATTGCAGGCAAGCGGTTTATCTCCACAAATTTTTCTTGCATTTTTAAATATTTCAAAAAGTGCTTCACGATTATAGGCATTTTCTGTTCCAAGAGGACGTCCATTTACAGCTTTTTTTACAAATTTCATATTTTGGTAATATCCAGTACAAATTGCACTTATTGTTCCAAGACATCCATTTTTTGCAACGTTTCCAGCAAGTCTGTCCCAGCTGATACCAACTCCCATTCCACCTTGAACGATTGGTTTTTCAATAAAATATTTTCCTATTTTAATTCCCTTTAATTCAATTTTTTTATTTTCATTTATTTTTTCTTCATTTAAATTTACAGAATTTTCTTCTTTTATTTCTGATGCTTTATTCACTTTAATTTCCTCCAATTTTATAATTTTTATTAATAGTTATTTTTATGAAAATTATACGGAGGAGCTCTACAAATTTTTGTATTTGAACTTATTGAAGTATAATTTAAGAGAATATAAAAAAATAAATATAGTTTTTGTAAAATTTCTAATATTTTTTTTATTCTTTCGATTATCTTATTTCTAATATCATTTTCAATAAAATTTTTATATCCATTGGCACAAAGCCTCTCAAATTTTTCAACGAGCCTTTTTAAATCAACATTTTCCAAAAAGGATAAATCAATGCCTGAATTGGAAATATATTTATCCAAAGCCTTTAGAAATCCATCACTTTTGCTAATAACAATATTTTTATTTTTTTTATATAATAAAGCAACGTTTTCAATATTTAAAAAATTTATTTTAGAAAAAGTACCAAAGTAATCTTTTTTTGTTATTTGGTCAAAAAGAATTGATATAACCGACTGTACAACTTTTGAGAGTTTTTTTAGCCGAAATTTTTCAAACATAAAACCTCCTTTATTACTTAATTATTTTGATATTAAAAAAATTTGTTTATACAATGCATACTGTTTTAATTATATAATGTTTTTGTAATTTTTACAATTAAATATTTTTATTTTGTTAATCAAAGTATTTTAAAAATAAATAGAATAACAGTAAAAATAAAAAAAATATTAATAATTTTATAGAAAACAAATAATTTTTAAAATACCGTCAAAAAATTGCAATCTTATAAATTTTAGAGTATAATATATTTTAGAATATTAAAATTATTATAGATAAAAATAATTGAGGAAAATAAATAGGAAATTGTAAAAGTAAAGTCTGTAAAAATTATATAAACTTTTACATAAAACTAAAATAAAGAAAAATATAGGAGGCTTTATGGTTGCAACAATACAAGTTAATAAACAAAGTATAAAACGGCTGCTGGAAAGCGGGAAAGAACAGATGTTTTTAATACCTGAATATCAAAGGCCATATTCCTGGACTGAAAATGAGACTAAGACATTATTTTACGATCTTTTGGAATTTACAGAAAGTGAGTCGAAAAAAAATAGTGAAGTGGAAGGAACATATTTTTTAGGAAGTATCGTTTCTTATGAAAATGAAGCTGGAGAGCAGGAAATCATTGATGGGCAGCAAAGAATCACTTCATTGTTCTTGCTTCTTCGTGCAATTTATACAAAATTAACTTCTTATAAGGAAAAAACTGTTGAGCAGGAAAACTTTATAAGACAGATTCAGCCTGCACTTTGGAAACAGGAAAAATTGACTGGAGAAGTTGATTATAAAAGTGTGCTGATTACATCACGAGTTATAGATAATGAGGGAAATAAAATTTTACAGGATATTTTAGAAACAGGAATTGCTGACCATAAGAGAAAGGACAATTATTCTAAAAATTATATTTTATTCCAAAGGCTATTTGATAAACTTTGTGAATTAAGTCCAACTTTAATGCTGGAATTTATTTATTATACATTAAATAAGGTGGTAGTTTTCCCAATAAAGACAGATTCTCAAGATGATGCTCTAAGCGTGTTTTCTACTTTGAATGACAGAGGATTGCCATTATCTGAAGCGGATATATTTAAGGCAAAAATGTATAATAGAATAAAAAAAGAATATAAGAAAATGTTTATTAAGCAATGGAAAAATCTAAGTGAACGGGCAACCTATGCCAGAGAAAATGTAAAACAGCTGTTTTATTACTATATGTTCTATTTAAGGGCAGTAGAAAAGGATATTGCAACAACTACACTTGGACTTAGACGTTTTTATTCAAAAAATGGATTTACAAGGCTGTATAAATCAAATTTACTAAAACATCTGGATCAAATTCTGGATTTATGGGTTGTAATGAACAGGCATGAATCTATTGACGACAAGCCTTGGACTGAAAATATAAATATTATTAAAATTTTGGATACTTTGTCAGCATATCCAAATGAATCTTGGAAATATCCAGTTGTTGTATATTATTTGTCGCATGGAGAAAAGGAAAATTTTGAAGCGTGTTTTCTAAAATTTTTGAGAAAGCTGTTTTTGGAATTAACTGCCAATTACCTTGTAACGCCAAGTGTTTCAGCAGTAAAAGCAGACATTCTCAAATTAAATGTTGATATAGTTGATAATATTTCTCCAAAAGTTGCGTTTAAAAATATTCCAATCACGATATTACAGGAAAGAGTTAAAACGCCCAATAAAAATCTTGTGCGTATGATTTTAAAAATGGTTGTCTATAATAATCAAGATGAACTGTTGCCTGAAAAATGGGAAGTTGAATATATATTGCCACAAAAATGGAGTGACCGGTTTACAGAAAGTGTCGAAAATAAAGAAGTTAAGAAGCATATAAATTATATAGGAAACAAGATTCCATTTGAAAGAAGATTGTCAATTAAAGCTACGGAAAACTTCTTTGAAAAGAAAAAGATAAGTTATAAAAAATCTAAAATTAAATATGTTAGAGAATTGATACCAGATGATAAGAATGACTGGACTTTTGAAGATATTGAAACAAGAAATAAAAAAGTAGCTGAAGAACTTGTTAAATTGTTTATTACTTGGAATGGAGAATATGAATTTTAAAGGAGAAAAATTTGGAAAGTTTTATTTTTTTAGGAATTATTTTGTTAGTTGGAGCAATAACAAATAATAAGTCTATTGTTTGGGCAACAATTTTTGTGCTAATTTTAAAATCTTTATTTAATATTACTGAATATTATAAAATAAAGGGAATTAATATTGAAGGATTTATGACTCAATTTAGAAAGGAAGGGATAAGCTGGGGAGTGTTAATAATTACAATTGCAATTTTGATTCCTATTGCAACTGGGGAAATTGGTTTTTCCCATCTGCTTTCTGCCTTTAAATCTCCAGTTGGATGGGTTGCAATTATAAGTGGAATTACAGTTTCCATCCTTTCTTCAAAAGGAGTCGGACTTCTTTCTGGGCAGCCTGAGATCACCGTTGCCCTTGTAATTGGGACAATAATGGGAGTTGTATTTTTTAAAGGAATTGCGGCAGGACCAGTTATTGCCAGCGGAATTACATTTTGCATTTTAAAGGTGATGGAATTATTTTTAAGGCATTGATTTTGTTTAAAGGTTATTTTTTATAAAAAAACAGCAAAAATTTAAAAAAGTAAAGAAATGGTGTTGACAAAAGCTACAGAGTATGGTATTATAAATGAGCTAGTTTATTCTGGTAATACCAATATTTTATTGGGAGGGATAGAAACAATGAGAGTACAAGTTATTTTAGAGTGCACTGAAACTAAGTTGAGACATTATGTTACAACTAAAAATAAAAAAACTCATCCTGAAAGATTAGAGATGAGAAAATACAATCCAGTGCTTAAAAGACATTCTCTTTACAGAGAAGTTAAATAATCTCATAAAAATAGATAGGTCAGTAGTTCAATTGGTAGAGCGTCGGTCTCCAAAACCGAAAGTTGCGGGTTCGATTCCTGCCTGGCCTGCCATTTTATTTTATGAGAATTTTTTTTAATAAAGAAATTAGTTATATATGGTTTGAGAACTATTTATTTTTTAAGTTAAATTTCTTTATTTAGAGTAGGAGAATTTAGTTTTTTAGTTAAAATTCTTGGATGATTCTAGGAGATAATTATGAGTAAATTTAATTTAGAGGATGCTATCAGAAATTTACGTGAGGAATATAAAAAAATATATTGGCCAGATAAAATTGAAATTTATCATGTTACTATAATTGTGATTTTGATGACAGCTTTTATAGCTGTATATACACTTCTTTTTGATACAGCATTTAATTTTGTGTTGGCAAAAATAAGTGAAGTTCTAAGAAATATTTTAGGAGGCGCGTAAAGTGACTGAAGCAAGTGAAAAGGTTGAAGAGGAAGTTGCATACGAAAAAAAATGGTATATAATTCACACTTATTCTGGTTATGAAAAAAAAGTGGCTGCTGATTTAGAAAAAAGAATAGAGTCGCTTGATTTGACGGATAGAGTTTTTAGAATTTTGGTGCCTGAAGAAGAGGTTCTAGAAGAAAAACGTGGAAAAATGGTAAAAGTTCCAAGAAAACTTTTTCCAAGTTATGTAATGATAGAAATGCTTTCTGTTAGAGAAGAAAATGAATTAGGGCTGGGATATCGTGTTGACAGTGATGCCTGGTATGTAATAAGAAACACTAATGGAGTTACTGGATTTGTCGGGGTTGGAAGTGATCCAATACCGTTGTCTGATGAAGAAGCTGCAGATTTACTTTCTAAAATTGGAATTGATATCGATGGAGAAGAAAAAGCTCCGAGACTTGATATTAATTTTACAGTTGGAGAAGTTGTTACTGTTAAAGGTGGCTCATTTGATGGACAGCAAGGAGAAATTTCAGAAATTGACCATGAACACGGTAAAATAAAGGTAATGCTTGAAGTATTGGGGCGTTTGACTCCTGTAGAAGTAGAGCATACTGAAATAGAAAAAATAGATTATTAAAATTTAAAAACAAAAAAAGTATTATTTTAAAGGAAAGTATTATTAAAGAATAACAATTAGCGAAATTTTAATTTGAAAGAAAGAGTGGGAGATTTTAAAAATTCAATTACCACAGAGGAGGAAAAATGGCTAAAGAAGTAATCGGGAAGATTAAATTACAATTAGAAGCGGGGAAAGCGAATCCTGCACCACCAGTAGGGCCTGCATTAGGACAACATGGGGTAAACATTGCAGAATTCTGTAAATCATTCAACGCTCAGACACAAGATAAAATGGGATTCGTAATTCCAGTAGAAATTACTGTTTATGCAGATAGAAGTTTTACATTTATACTAAAAACACCACCTGCATCAGACTTGTTGAAAAAAGCTGCTAAAGTTAAAAAAGGTGCTGGGAACTCAGTAAAAGAAGTTGCTGGAACTATAACTAAAGCTCAATTGCAAGAAATTGCAGAAACTAAAATGCCAGATTTAAATGCTGGATCAGTTGAAGCGGCTATGAATATTATCGCAGGAACTGCAAGAAGTATGGGAATTAAAATTTCTGAATAATTAAATATTTAAATTAGAGATAAGAAATAAAGAATTATAATGATTATTAGAACAAGTGGAAGGTTATAAAACCAATGACCACAGAGGAGGAAATAATAAATGGCAAAAAGAGGAAAAAGATACGATAACATTTCTCAAAAAGTAGATAAAATGAAAGTTTACACACCAGAAGAAGCATTGGATTTAGTTTTTGAAACTAAAAGTGCAAAATTTGTGGAAACAGTAGAATTAGCAATAAGATTGGGAGTAGATCCAAGACACGCTGATCAGCAAGTAAGAGGTACAGTTTCATTACCAAACGGAACAGGTAAAACAGTAAGAATCTTGGCTATTACAAGCGGAGAAAATATTGATAAGGCATTGGCAGCAGGAGCAGATTTTGCTGGAGATGATGAATATATTAACAAAATCCAAGGTGGATGGCTTGATTTTGACTTAGTAATTGCTACACCTGATATGATGCCTAAACTAGGAAGATTAGGAAGAATTTTAGGAACTAAAGGACTTATGCCTAACCCTAAATCAGGAACAGTTACAACAAACATTGAACAAACAGTTCAAGAATTTAAAAAAGGAAAAGTTGCATTTAAAGTTGATAAATTAGGATCGATTCACTTACCAATCGGTAAAGTTGATTTTACAAAGGAAGCTATCGTAGAAAACTTCAAAGTAGCATTAGATCAAATTATCAAATTAAAACCAGCCGCTTCAAAAGGGCAATATTTAAGAACAGTTGCAATCTCATTAACTATGGGACCTGGAATTAAAGTTGATCCATTATTGGCTGGAGCATTTGTTGCTAAATAGTAAATAATCTTAATAATATAAATTACCGAGCGGATTTTTTCTGTTCGGTAATTTAAAAAAATATAAAAATTAATAATGATTTTTAAAATATACTTGCAATTTTGTGAAAATTGTTGTATAATAATATATATTGGTTTATAATATATAAATCATATAGAAAAATATAACCAAAGACAGTAGGTAGAATTAAAATTCTTTAAACCCTACCGAGGTAAATATTATTACAAATAGATATTAAAGTTAAATAATAAATATTTTTATAATATGATACCTCTGGGCTTATTGTTTTTGTTTCAGAGGTTTTTATTATAAGGAGGTGAAGTGAATTGCCAGCACAAGAAAAATTAGAAGTTGTAAAAAGTTTAGTTGAAAAATTAAAAGATGCTAAAGCAGTAGTATTTGTTGATTATAAAGGGATTAGTGTTAATGAAGATACTGAACTTCGTAAAAATGCTAGAGAAGCAGGAGTAGAATACTTTGTTGCTAAAAACAGATTGTTTAAGATAGCATTGAAGGAAGCAGGATTTGACACTGACGTTGATGATCTGTTGGAAGGAACTACATCATTTGCATTAGGATATGAAGATGGAGTTGCGCCATCTAAATTAGTTTTTGATTTTGGAAAAAAACTAAAAGACAAATTAGCAATTAAAGGTGGATTATTAGAATCTGAAAGAGTTGACGTGTCAACTGTTGAAGCATTGGCTAAATTACCATCTAGAGATGAATTACTTGGTCAAATTGCTTACGGATTGTTGTCACCAGTTAGAATGTTGGCTGTGGCATTATCAAATGTTGCAGAACAAAAAGAAACTGGAGCAGCAGCTGAATAATTAAATAAAAATATTAATAAATTGAAGTAATAAAAAATAAATTTAAAAAAAGAAAAATTAGGAGGAAATAAAATAATGGCATTTAATAAAGAACAATTTATAGAAGATTTAAAAGCTATGTCTGTATTAGAATTAAAAGAAGTAGTTGAAGCTATTGAAGAAACATTTGGAGTATCAGCTCAACCAGTAGCAGTTGCTGGAGCAGCAGCAGCAGGTGGAGCAGCTGAAGAAAAAACTGAATTTGATGTAATCTTAGTATCTCCAGGAGGAGCTAAATTAGCAGTAATTAAAGAAGTAAGAGGAATTACTGGATTAGGACTTAAAGAAGCTAAAGAATTAGTAGAAGCTGGTGGAAAAGCAGTTAAAGAAGGAGTTTCTAAAGAAGAAGCTGAAGCAGTTAAAGCTCAATTAGAAGGTGCAGGAGCAACTGTAGAAGTTAAATAGTCAAAATCAAAATCAAAAGTGAAGACACTCTTAGACGTTACAGAGAGTGTCTTTTTCCACTATAAAACTTTAAAATTGAATAGACAATTTATTCTTTTTTGTATTAATTTTTAGAGATAAAAATAGGTCAAAACAAATTCATAATTATAATACAGCAAAGCTGCTTATGAAAAGACATGAATATTGAAAAAATAGATTGTTTTTTAGATAAATTTGATTATTTTTAAATAATTGAATTATGAAAAGTAGTTTTGATATATAAAACTTAAAGCGAACATAATTATAGATGTTTAGAAATTTAAATTTAGAAGTTTATATAAAGCTTAATTTTTGATTTGAATTGAAGAAGAATGTGTTCTTTATAGGGAGGAATTTTTTAAATGAACAAACTTATTGAAAGATATAGTTTCGGAAAAATAGTAGACAGAGGGGAAATGCCGCACTTCTTAGAATTTCAAATAAATTCTTATGAAGATTTTTTGCAGACAAAAGTGCCGCCTCAAAAGAGAGAAAATAAAGGTTTTGAAGCGATCTTTAATGAAATTTTTCCAATTGAATCCAGCAATGGATTATTGAAATTAGAATACTTATGGTATGAAATTCATGATAATGATGAGCCTTTAAATGATGAATTGGAATGTAAAAAAAGAGGTAAAACGTATTCTGGTCAATTAAAAGTTAGATTAAAATTAACTAACAAGAGAACAGGAGAAATTCAAGAGACATTAGTTCATTTTGGAGATATACCGCTTATGACTGATAAAGCAACATTTATTATAAATGGTGCAGAAAGAGTCGTTATTTCCCAATTACACAGATCACCAGGAATTACTTTTAACAAAGAATTGAATATTCAGACAGGAAAAGATGTGTTTATTGGAAAAATTATCCCTTATAAAGGAACATGGCTTGAATTTGAAACTGACAAGAATGATATTTTAAATGTAAAAATTGATAGAAGAAAGAAAGTTTTATTGCCTGTTTTCCTTAAAGCAGTTGATTTTTTCCACAGTAATGAAGAAATTATGAATGAATTTTTTGAATTAAAGAAAGTAGAATTGTCAGAACTTTATTCAAAGTATAGAGATACTGAGTTGGAAGAAATTTTGCGTTCACGATTAGAAGGAAGTTTTGTAAGAGAAGATATTTTAGATGAAGAAACTGGAGAATTTGTAGCGGAATCGGAAGAAATTATTGATATGCCTGTCATTCAGAGAATAATTGACGCAAAAGTACCTGTACTTAGTATTTGGGAAGTAAAACCTGAAGATAGAATTATTGCTAATGCTTTGGTTCACGATAATACAAAAAACAGTGATGAGGCTGTTATAGAAGTGTTTAGAAAATTACGTCCAGGAGACTTGGTAACTGTGGACAGTGCCAGATCGCTTGTTAAACAGATGTTTTTTAATCCACAAAGATATGATTTGGCAGATGTTGGAAGATACAAGGTTAACAAAAGATTAAAACTGGAAGTTCCAGCAGATGTAATTGTATTGACAAAAGAGGATGTTTTACAGACTATTGAATATGTGAAAAATCTTGTAAGCGGAGAAGGATTTACAGATGATATTGACAATTTGTCAAATAGACGTGTAAGAGGTGTTGGAGAGCTGCTTTCCATCCAAATAAAAGGTGGAATGCTTAAAATGTCTAAAATGGTCAGAGAAAAAATGACAATTCAAGATATCACAACATTGACTCCACAAAGTTTATTAAATACAAAACCATTAAATGCGTTAATTCTTGAATTTTTTGGAAGTGGACAGCTATCACAATTTATGGATCAGTCAAATCCGTTATCTGAATTGACTCATAAGAGAAGAATTTCGGCATTAGGACCGGGAGGGCTTTCTAGAGATAGAGCAGGATTTGAGGTTCGTGACGTTCATAACTCGCATTATGGAAGAATTTGTCCAATAGAAACTCCAGAGGGACCAAACATCGGACTTATCGCTTCACTTTCAACTTATGGAAAAGTTAATAAATACGGATTTATTGAAACTCCGTTTGTAAAAATAAATGATGGAAAAGCTGATTTTAATGATATTAGATATTTAGCCGCTGATGAAGAGGAAGGACTGTTTATCGCACAGGCTGATACTCCTATTGACAAAGATGGAAACTTCTTGACTGATGAAGTTGTGTGCCGTTACGGAGATGAAATTGTACATATTGATAAGTCAAAAGTTGATATTTTGGATGTGTCGCCTAAACAGCTAGTATCTGTTTCAGCGGGATTAATTCCATTCTTGGAACATGATGATGCCAATCGTGCGTTAATGGGGTCAAATATGCAGCGTCAAGCCGTACCATTATTAAAAACTCAGGCTCCTTATGTAGGAACTGGGCTTGAAAGAAAAGTTGCTGTGGATTCGGGAGCAGTTATTACTTCAAAAGCAGCAGGAACTGTAACTTTTGTAGATGCAAGAAAAATTATTGTAACTGATGAAAATGGAAAAGAACATTACCATAGATTACTAAACTTTGAAAAATCTAACCAGTCAATGTGTTTACATCAAAAACCAATTATTGACTTGGGAGATAAAGTTAAAAAAGGCGATATTATTGCAGATGGACCATCTACTGCAGGTGGAGATTTGGCATTAGGTAAAAATATCCTGCTGGCATTTATGCCTTGGGAAGGATATAACTTTGAGGATGGAATCCTTATTTCTGAAAGACTTAGAAAAGATGATGTATTCACGTCAATTCATATTGAAGAATTTGATATTGAGGCAAGAACTACAAAATTAGGAGATGAAGAAATTACAAGAGAAATTCCTAATGTTTCTGAGGAAGCCTTGAGAAACCTTGATGAAAATGGAATTATAAGAATAGGAGCTCACGTAATTCCTGATGATATTCTTGTTGGAAAAGTAACTCCTAAAGGGGAAACTGAGCCACCAGCAGAAGAAAAACTATTACGTGCAATCTTTGGGGAAAAAGCAAAAGATGTAAGAGATACTTCATTAAGACTTCCGCATGGGGTAAAAGGTACTGTTGTAGACGTACTTGAGTTATCTAAGGAAAATGGAGATGATTTGAAAGCTGGAGTAAATAAACTAATCAGAATTTATATTGCGGAAAAAAGAAAAATAATGGTTGGGGATAAAATGTCTGGACGTCATGGAAACAAAGGGGTAATTTCAAGAGTATTGCCAGTCGAAGATATGCCGCATTTAGAAAATGGAACACCAATAGATGTTTGTCTTAATCCGCTTGGAGTACCATCACGTATGAATATTGGACAGGTTCTGGAAGTGCATTTGGGACTTGCAATTGGAGATATTGACAAATATATTGCAACGCCAGTATTTGACGGAGCAAGTGAAGAAGATGTTAAAAATTACTTGGAAGAAGCTGGATACAGCAGAACTGGTAAAGTAAAACTAATTGACGGAAGAACTGGACAGCCATTTGACAATCCAGTAACAGTTGGACGTATGTATATGCTAAAACTTCACCACTTGGTAGAAGATAAAATGCATGCCAGAGCAATTGGACCATACTCACTTGTTACTCAGCAGCCACTTGGAGGAAAAGCCCAATTTGGTGGACAAAGACTTGGAGAAATGGAAGTTTGGGCATTGGAAGCCTACGGTGCGTCAAATATCCTTCAAGAAATGCTTACAGTTAAATCAGACGACATTAGCGGAAGAACAAAAACTTATGAAGCTATCGTAAAAGGACAGGCAATGCCAGAAGCAGACGCTCCAGAATCATTTAGAGTATTAATTAAGGAATTCCAGTCACTTGGACTAGATGTGGCTCTTTATGATAAAGATGGGGAACAAATTGAATTAGATAAAAATGTAGATGCTTAGTAAAATTAAATATAAAATAGCAAGGGGGTCTTGACCCCTTGTTGAAAATTAATAAAAATAAGAACAATTTTGGGAGAGAATATGAAAAAAATATTTTGTTTAGCGATTGTTTTAGCAGTTTTTGTGAATGTTAATACATTTTCTGCAACTAGAAAATCAAATTCGAATAAAAAAAATTCATCTAGTCAAATAAATTCAGAGGCAGCACAAGTTGCATTAAAATTTTTAAAAGAGTATACAGAAGTTTTAGAAAACAATACGACAGGTATTCCAAATGATGTATCTAATCCAGAAGATTATGATGTAGAATATATTTATTTTAAAACAACGGATTTAATTACAGAAAGATTTAGAAATGAGTTATTAAAATTAACCGTAGAATGTTATTCTGAGGAAGACGGCTGCGGTGCAGATTTAATTACAGGACACCAATATTATGATCCTAAATTAAAAATTCTTTCCTATAATTCTAATAAAGTAATTGTAATAATTCAAGGTATTGATATGCCTGACTTTAAAGTTAAAGTAAAAGTAAAAAATGTAAATGGAAAATGGCTAGTCGATAATTCAGGTGCTCCTGACATGGTAGACTGGTAAAAATAATTAAAGTTTTCCCACTTTACTTTTCAAAAAAAGTGGAATTAAAGAATAGAGGAGGCTCTTAACGAATGAGTATAAGAGATTTTGACAGTATTCAAATAAAGTTGGCATCGCCAGAAAAGATTTTGGAATGGTCGTATGGTGAGATTACGAAAGCCGAAACAATAAATTATAGAACATTAAAGCCTGAAATGGACGGATTATTCTGTGAGAGAATATTTGGGCCGTCTAAGGACTATGAATGTGCCTGCGGGAAGTATAAGAGAATGCGTTACAAAGGCATGGTTTGTGAAAAATGTGGTGTTGAAGTGACAACTTCAAAAGTTAGACGTGAAAGAATGGGACATATTAAACTGGCTACACCGATTGCACATATTTGGTATTCTAAAGGTACGCCCAACAAAATGAGTCTTTTGTTGGGAATTAGCACAAAAGAATTGGAATCAGTTTTGTATTTTTCAAGATATATTGTAACTGATCCTGGAGAAACTGGGCTTGAAAAAGGTCAAATTTTGACAGAAAGAGAATATAAATTGCATGAAAGTCAATTTAAAGGTGAGTTTACAGCAAAAATGGGTGCTGAAGGAGTTTTAACTTTACTTGAGGAAATTGATTTACATGAATTGGAAAGTAAACTTCAAAATGAGATGGATGTGGAACATTCTACACAAAAAAGAAGAAAAGTTATAAAAAGATTAAAAGTAGTAAGAGATTTGATAGAAGCTGGAAATAGACCTGAATGGATGATTTTAACTGTGTTGCCAGTTATTCCAGCTGATTTAAGACCGATGGTTCAATTAGATGGTGGAAGATTTGCTACTTCTGACTTGAATGATTTGTATAGAAGAGTAATTAATAGAAATATCAGGCTTAAAAAATTGATGTCAATTAAAGCTCCTGAGATTGTAATAAAAAATGAAAAGAGAATGTTGCAGGAAGCTGTAGATGCGTTAATTGATAATGGTAGACGTGGAAAACCTGTTGTTAATCAAAGCAACAGGGAATTGAAATCACTTTCTGATATGTTAAAAGGGAAACAAGGACGTTTTAGACAAAATTTATTGGGAAAACGTGTGGATTATTCAGGAAGGTCGGTTATTGTCGTTGGACCAAGCTTGAAAATGAATCAATGTGGATTGCCTAAAAAGATGGCACTTGAACTGTATAAGCCATTCTTGATGAGAGAACTTGTAAAAAGAGAATTGGCTTCAAATATTAAAGTTGCTAAGAAAATGGTAGAAGAAGAAGATGAAAATGTATGGGAATTGATTGAAGAAATTATTAAAAATCACCCTGTGCTTCTAAATCGTGCTCCAACGTTGCATAGACTTTCGATTCAGGCATTTGAGCCAATCTTGATAGAAGGAAAGGCAATAAGACTTCATCCGCTTGTATGTTCTGCATTTAATGCGGATTTCGATGGTGACCAAATGGCAGTTCACTTAGTATTATCTCAAGAAGCGCAAATGGAAGCAAAATTACTTATGCTTGCTACAAATAATATTATAGCTCCTTCCAATGGTGGACCGATAGCCGTTCCGTCACAAGATATGGTAATGGGATGTTATTATATGACGAAAGAGAAAAAAGGTTCAAAAGGAGAAGGAAAGGTATTTTCTAGCAGAAATCAGTTAATTACTGCTTATCAAAGCGGAAAAATATCAGTTCATGCTGTAGTAAAAGTTAGAGTGGAAAATAGTATTCTTGAAACAACACCAGGAAGATTAATGTTTAACTTAATCTTGCCAAAAGAAGTTAGAAATTATGGAATTACATTTGGTAAAAAAGAATTGAAAAATCTAATTGCTGAACTTTATAAGAGATATGGATTTGAAAAAACTTCAAAGTTACTGGATGATATTAAAGAATTTGGGTATCATTATGGTACACTTGCTGGAATTACAGTTGGAATTGAAGATTTGAAAATTCCTGAAACTAAAAAAGAAATACTTGAAAATGCTGAAAAAGATGTAGCAGAAGTTGAAAAACAATATAAAGATGGAGAAATTATTAACGAAGAAAGATACAGAAAAACAGTGGGTATCTGGGCAGAAGCTACTGAAAGAGTTACAAAAGATATGATGGACAATCTTGATGAATTTAATCCAGTATATATGATGGCAAACTCTGGAGCCAGAGGGTCAATCGCACAAATGCGTCAATTAGGTGGAATGCGTGGACTTATGGCGGATACGCAAGGTAGAATTATTGAAATGCCAATTAAAGCGAACTTTAGAGAGGGGCTTAATATTTTGGAATTCTTTATGTCTTCGCATGGAGCCAGAAAGGGACTTGCCGATACTGCACTAAGAACCGCGGATTCAGGATATTTGACAAGAAGGCTAGTTGATATTTCACACGAAGTTATTGTAAATCATGATGACTGCGGATGTGAACACGGAATTGTCGTATCAGACTTGATGGATGCTGGGCAAGTTATTGAAAAATTAAGTGAAAGAATTTATGGAAGAAATTTGGCAACAGATTTGGTTCATAATGGAGAAGTTATTGCGACTAGAAATACTTTGATTGATGATGAATTGATTAAAAAGATTGAAGAATTGGATATTCGTGAAGTGGAAATCAGAACACCTTTGACTTGTAAATTGGAAAAGGGAGTTTGTAAAAAATGTTACGGATTGGATCTTTCTAACCACAAGGAAATTTTGAAAGGGGAGGCAGTAGGAGTTATTGCGGCACAGTCAATCGGAGAACCTGGTACACAGCTTACAATGCGTACTTTCCATACTGGAGGAGTTGCCACAGCAGCTTCTGTTCAATCTGATTATAAAGCAGATGTTTCTGGGAAAATTAAATTTAGAGATATTTCTACCCTTGTAAATGAAGAAGGAAAGGAAATTGTTGTTTCTCAAAATGGACGTTTGATAATAGGAAAACATAGATATGAAATTCAATCTGGTTCAGTTTTACATGTAAAAGATGGAGACACAGTTGAAAAAGGACAAGTCCTAGTTGAATTTGACCCTTATCAAACACCGATTATTACATCTGAAGAAGGTAAAGTGGAATTTAGAGATATTTATGTGAGAGAAAATATTGACATAAAATATGGAGTTACTGAAAAAGTGGCAATAAAACCTGTGGAAAGTAGCGATGTAAACCCTAGAATTATAATTTATACAAAAGATGACAGAAGAGTGGAATATGCAGTTCCTTATGGGGCATATTTAATGGTAAATGAAGGAGAAATAGTTAAAAAAGGGCAAACTATTACAAAAATCTTGAAAACAGGAGAAGGAAATAAGGATATTACTGGAGGACTTCCTCGTGTTCAGGAATTGTTTGAAGCGAGAAATCCTAAAGGAAAAGCTATTTTATCAGAATTTGCAGGACGTGTTGTATTCTCAGATAAAAAGAAAAAAGGTATGAGATTAATCCTAATTGAAGATCCTGAAACTGGGGAATTAATTCAAGAATATACAGTTCCTGTGGGGGAACATCTGGTTGTAACTAATGAAATGTTAATCGAAAAAGGTGCTAAAATTACAGATGGACCAGTTTCACCTCATGATATCTTAAAAATTAAAGGGCTTGTAGAAGCACAGCAATTTATTTTAGAATCGGTGCAACAAGTTTATCGTGAACAAGGGGTTGCAGTTAATGATAAGCATATTGAAATAATAGTAAAACAAATGTTCCAAAAAATTAAGATTAAAGAAGCTGGAGATTCGCTATTCCTTGAAGATGAATTGATTGATAAGAAAATTGTGGAACGTGAAAATGAAATATTGATTTCAAAAGGAAAACGTCCAGCAACTTATGAGCCTGTAATACAAGGTATTACAAAAGCTGCAGTAAATACAGAAAGTTTCATTTCAGCATCATCATTCCAGGAAACAACAAAAGTTCTTGCAAATGCTGCAGTTGAAGGAAAAACAGACAGACTTGAAGGACTTAAGGAAAATGTAATCATTGGTAAGAAAATACCGGGAGGTACTGGTTTTAGAGATTATAAATATTTGGATGCAACTTTGAAAAGTGATATCGTAGAAGATTCTGAAGTAGAAATGGAAGCTAATACGAATGAAGGAAATGAAGAAGTTGAGGCAGTTTCAGATGTTTTAGAAAATGAAACAGTAGAATTCGTAGAAAATACAGAAGAAACAGAAGTTTAGAAAAATTCTAAATTAAGTGACTGATACATTCGCTACCTTTGTAAAGTAAATTATAAAAAATTTCATAAACTTAGGGTTTGAATAAAATAGTCATAGTTTTTAAGTTTGATTTTAAATCGGCTTTACTATAAAAATTGTTTACAAAGTAAAGTAATTTGTCAGTTTGAAACTTAGAAAAGAAAAAATAAATTTAATGAATAGGGGAATTTGTAAATATGAATTTCCCCTTATTCACTTAAAATAAAGGTGGTTTTTTAATGAAAGGAAAACTATTTATCATCTCGGGGCCTTCAGGCTCAGGAAAATCAACAGTCACAAAATTAGTAAAAGATAGATTAAATATCCCATTATCAATATCAGCTACAACTCGTAAGCCAAGAAATGGAGAAATCGACGGAAAAGATTACTTTTTTTTAACTAAGGAAACCTTTGAACAAAAAATAAAAAATGATGAATTTTATGAATATGCAAATGTTCATGGCAATTATTACGGAACGTTAAAGGAAGTTGTGGAAAGCAACTTGAATAAAGGGCTAAATGTAATTTTAGAGATTGATGTTCAAGGTGCATTAATTGCGAAGGAAAAGAAAAGAGATGCTATTTTAGTGTTTTTTCGTACAAAGGATATGGAAACGCTTGAAAAAAGGCTTCGTAATAGAAATACTGATACAGAGGAAGTTATTCAGACACGTTTAAAAAATGCACTAAAAGAGCTGGAGTATGAAAAAGAGTATGATCATACAATAATAAATAATGATATTGAAGAATCTTGCCAAAAATTAATAAATATCATTAATTCGTAAAGTTAATATAAATTCTAAAATAATAGGAGAAATTATAAAAAATGAAAAAAGAAAAAATAACAATAGATGAATTATTGACTAAAGTATCTAATAAATATGAACTTGCAATTATTTCAGGAAAAATTGCAAAAAAAGAATTTGCTAAAGGAAAATCAAAATCAGAAATAATGGATGAAGTTTTTAAGGACATTATGGAAGACGAAGTAGTAATTATTAGAGAAAAGAATGAAGAAAATTA